>QJXZ01000289.1 GCA_003248125.1 Gammaproteobacteria bacterium
TCGAGTTTGTCGCGAAGCGTCTGTCGCCGTGAAACGCGCGATGGCCGCCGTTCGTTTACCATGCGCGGCTCTACTCGGAGACCACGAATGCTGCGTCGAATTGCGCCGTTGTTGCTGCCTTGTCTAATGCTCGGCTGCGCTGACACTCGTGACACTGACGAGGACACGAGCCCGCAGGCGACGCATGGCACCCTCGGCTTCGATCCTACCCAGCTCGACTCGACGGTCCGCCCGCAGGACGATTTTTGGCGCTGGGTGAATGGCCGTTGGATCGATACCACCGAGATTCCTGCCGATTGGCCATCGTACGGCACCGCGCAGATGCTCTACGACCGTACCGAGGAGCAGTTGCTTGCCATCATCGAACGTGCGCGCGGCGAGCACGAAACGACATCTCACGCGACGCGCTTGGTGGGCGCGCTTTACGACAGCTACATGAACGAGCCGCTGATCGAAGCGCGGCAGGCGGAAGCGCTTGCCGGCATGCTCGAGTATCTCGATGGGCTGCGCACAGTGGACGATCTTGCGGTCGTGTTCGCCGATGCACTGAAGCTCGGTGTGAGTGTGCCGATCGCGCTCGACTACGACGTCGATCCCGCCGTTGGCTCACGCAACGTACCTGTGCTTTGGCAGAGCGGCCTGGGCCTGCCGGATCGCGACTTCTACTTGGCGGACGACGACCAACTGCGCACGGTGCGGGAGTCGTATACAGCACACATCGCGCGCATGTTCGAGTTGGCAGGGTGGCAGTCTGGCTCAGCCGCAGCAGCGCGCATCACCGCCCTCGAGCACCGCATCGCCGAGCTGCAATGGAGCAGCGTTGCGAATCGCGACGTCGAGCGAATCCTAGGCAATCGCGTGACCTTGGCCGATATCGAGTCGCGTGCGCCCGGCTTCGATTGGTCCGGGTTTTTTGCGCGTCTAGATATACCGTCGCCGCCGGTCCTGATCTTCGCGCAGGACGACTACTTCATCGCGCTCGCCAAGCTGCTCGAGGATGTGCCGATCGACGAGTGGCGCGACTACCTCCGTTTCAAGACGTTGAAGTCCTATGCGCGGTTCATGGGCAGCGCAATCGTGGCCGAGAATTTCGCATTCGAAGGCCGCGCGCTGCGCGGCCAACAGGACATGCAGCCGCGTGCCGAGCGTGGCGTTGCGCTGATCAATCAGATGCTGGGGGAGCCGCTCGGACAGCTGTATGTGGACAACCACTTTTCGGTCGCATCGAAGAGCCGCATCGAACAAATGATCGAGCATCTGCGCGCCGCGTTCGGCGCGAGCATCGACGGACTCGACTGGATGAGCGCGCCGACCAAGGCGCAAGCACACGACAAGCTCGCCAAGTTCACCTACAAGATCGGCTTTCCGGCGAAGTGGCGCGACTACACGGCGCTCGAGCTCGACCCCGACGACTTGCTCGGCAACGTGATGCGCGGCCGCCGTTTCGACCACGACTATCTAGTTCAGAAAATCACCCACCCGGTCGATCGCGACGAGTGGGGTATGACTCCGCAGACGGTGAATGCGTATTACCGACCCACCTTCAACGAGATCGTCTTTCCGGCAGCGTTCCTACAACCACCGCTGTTCGATCCCGCGGCGGATGACGCGGTGAACTACGGCGCCATCGGTGCGGTGATCGGGCACGAGTTCAGTCACGGCTTCGACGACCAGGGGCGCAAGTTCGACGGCGATGGCCGATTTCGCGATTGGTGGACGGCGGACGATGCCGCCGCCTACGAGATGCGCGCGAAGCGTTTGGTTGAACAGTACAGCGCCTTCGAAGCGCTACCCGGTGTGAAGATCAACGGCGAGCTGACACTCGGCGAGAACATCGCCGACTTGGTCGGCGCGACCATGGCCTATCGCGCCTACCAGATTGCCTTGAACGGCGCGCAGGCGCCTGTAATCGACGGATTCCCTGCCGGCGAGCGATTTTTCATCGGCTTCGCCCAATCTTGGCGCGGTAAGACCCGCCCCGAGCTCTTGCGTGAGCAGCTCGCGAGCGACCCCCATGCACCGAACGAGTACCGGGTACGCGGTGTGCTGGCCAATTTGCCGGAATTTCAGGCGGCGCTCGGCGTTGTCAGTGGCGATGGCATGTACATTGCTTCCGATGCCCAAGTTGCGCTTTGGTAGAGGGGACTTACAAAAATGAGCAAAAGCGAAACCGGGTTGCAAGTGGCATACAACTGGCTCAAGCCTTAAGCTTGACCTCAACTTGAAACGTGTCGTCGAAACTGGCGGTTCACACACGACGCGATACGCGATCAGCGCTGGCAGCAGGATTCCGGCAGTTGGGGGCCAAGGGTGCCTAATGGGGCGCTCGTGGCGCTGTTCGCATTGAGGGTCAGAGACCGCCGGTGACCAGTTAGTACGATGGTGCGAAGCACCATGAAGGGGGAAGACGTGAATATCTACTCGATGCGGCCGCGTAATTTGTCGGTCGGCCTCGTCGGCGCGGCCTTGTTGTTTGCCTTTGCGCCGCCGGTTCGCGCCGACCTGGGCTTCGAAGCTGGCCTCACCGGGTGGACGATCAGCCCGGCACCGGCCGATGCGGTGCAGTTGGTGACCGGCTGCGAAGGCGTGGGCGCGCCGGCGTGCGCGACGACCTCCCCTGTCTACGATCAGTACGGCATCCGTGTCGAGCCGATCTCCGGCCTGAAGATGGTGCGTTTCGGTACGCCGCAGCAAGGTAACCAGTCGCAGACCCGCGGGCCAAACACGATCACCAGCGATCCGATTGCGATTCCCACCGGTGTCGCCGCGGTGCGGGTCGGGTTTCGGTTGTTCACCTACGAGTTCCGCGGCAACGACCGCTTCGTTGTCAGTGTGCTCGATGCGAGCGGTGCGCCGCTCGCTGGGGCCGGCGTCTTTGAAACGTCCGCGGGCGCGGGCAAGTTCCAGCTCGGTACCGCGGGTACTTGTGCTGTTGCTGGCCCGGTATGCGACATCACCATCAACGTCTCGAAGAGTCCGAAGGCCCCTTACGACTCGGGGGCCGACAGCGCCTACATACGTGGTGTGGCCGGCCAGACGATCCGCCTGCGCTATTCGCTGATTCCGGGCGACAACGAAAGTCAGCCGAGCTGGATCTATGCTGACGCGTATCCGCTGCCCGTGACTGCCAGCCTCTTCTTCAGCCCAGGCAAGCTCAGCGATGGCGGCATCGCCTCGGAAGGCGATACGCTTTTCTTCGACTGCGCCTCGGCGGGCCTGTCGGTGAATCCAAATGGCGGCGCGGTGGATTGCCACTGGGAAGCCACGGGCGGCGGCCTGGTCGATGGGCAATCGGTCGATGGCCCATTCGCGATGTTTTGGTTCCCCGATGACAACAATCCGGCGGTCGAGCTGACCGTCTCGGATCCTGCGGATTCCAGCAATAGCCAAACCATCAAGACCGGTGTCGGCGGCGTGTCGGCAATCAATCTGCAAAATCGCGCGCCATCCGTATCGGTCAACGATCTCGAAGTGTTGACCGGCGGCAGTGGCACCGCGACTTGCTTGTTCCTCGATCCCGGCATCGGCCAGATTAGTGGCGGTCAGGTCACCGGGCCGGAAATCACCAGCGGCAATGTCGGCATCAGCGGTGGCGTCGGCTTGACCGTCAATATCGAATCGGAGCCCGCGTTCACGAGCGGTGTTGCGACTGCCACCGTATCGGCCAGCGGCACCTGCACCGTCACTGACCGCAACGGTGCGCCGGGTAGCGACGGATTCACGGTCACTGAATTGAGCGCGGCACAGGTGCAGAGCCGCGAAGCCACCTGGGAAGGCGTGGGCGGCAACGACACGACCGCGACCGCCACACCGTTTGGCCCGGGCGTTACTCGCCTTGCCTATCTGTCGAGCCCGCTCGACATCGACGTCTACGAAGTGCAGTACAACGGTGCAACACCGCCGCCGGGGTCCGAGGTGAAGATCACCGTCAAACCACCGACCGCAGACTACGACTTGATCGTGCTGGCGGAGACCTTCACCACCACCAATCCGGCGTATATCGGACCATTGGTCACGGCACCGCTGTACAGCGGCACCTTCTCACTCACGCCGCAGACGGCGCCGCTCTATTCCGGCAGCACGACGCTCGGCGGAATTTTCAGTTCACCGCTCTATAGTGGTGGCCTCGATCTCAATATCCGCACCTCGCCGCTCTACAGCGGTACGGGATTGCTCGGCACGTTCACGACCGCGCCGCTCTATAGCGGCACCAGCATCGGTCCTGGCACTTTGCAGATTTCGCCGCTCTACAGCGGCTTCGGCACCATCGGCGGCATTACGCCGAGTTCCGTGCCGCTATCGGAGTTCCAGGGCACCAATAGCGGGACGCTCGGCACCACCGACGTCAACTGGACCGAGCTCGGCTCGCAAAATCTGTTGGGCTTGCAGGCGGAGAACATCGAGGTGGTAGCGGTGTCAGCCGCGCTCGGTGATGCACCGGAGGAAGCGCTGGTGCAGGTCTTACCCGGCACCAAGAAGCTGTTCTTTGCGGTGGTCGCGACCGCCGGCGCACAATCGACCAATCCCTACGCCGCCACCTCGACGATCTACGTGCCCAAGACGCAGAAATCGTTGTTGGCAGGCACTGGATTGTGCGACGCAGACGATACGTTCGACGCGAGTCACGGTGCTGCCGGAACCCCTGTGTTGCCCACTTCTGGCACCTTGGTCATCACCCAACGCGAGCGCTTCCTGATCGCCAACGGCATCGATCCAGCCGATCCGGATGGCGTGTGGGCCGACATCG
>QJXZ01000299.1 GCA_003248125.1 Gammaproteobacteria bacterium
TCGAGCATGGCCGGTGAGTTGTCGACCGCGATCACGCGAGCACTCGTATCGTCGATGCCGCGCAGCACGGCGAGCGCCGTGGCACCGAGTGAACAGCCGAGGTCGTAGCAGCGGCCACCGATGGGCATGTGCCGCGCGGCGAGCAGTCCGGAAAGCGGCAGCACGGTCTCGTAGCCCGGCACCGATCGTCGAATCATGTCGGGGAACACGTCGGCCACACGCGCGTCGAACACGAAGTCGACGATCTCGCCGCCTGCGGTGTAGATGCGGTCACGACTCATGCAGCAACTGCACCCGGTGGGAGCGGCGTTAGCTGCGATGTGCTCTCGATCAACATCATCCGTGGGAGCGGCGTTGGCCGCGATTTGCTGGTCATGACACGATGATGTGGTCGGGAATTCGAAAGTCCGGCGGCAAAGGGCAATCCAGCGCCGCTGCGATGCCCGCCAGCAGCGCCCGCTGCTCGACGGTGACGCCATCCGTCAGTGCACATGCGGCATAGGCTTTGATGTGGCTGGGTTTGGCGAGCGGCGGCAGCGCGCGAAGTGCGGCAAGCGCTGCGTTCAAGCGTTGGAAGTTCTCGTCGTCATCGTGCTCGTAGCCGAGTTCGACGGGCAGCACTGCGGCGCCGGCCATGAACGCTCGTTGCGGGTCGCCGTGCCCACAGCGCGCCATAGCCGAGAGCACGGTGGTTGCTGCAGCTTGTTCTGCGCTGCGCGCGATGCGCGTTCGGCGCGGTCGAGGGCGGCCGCCGAAATGCGGTGCCAGTTCCTTGAGCAAGATTCGATGCAGTACCCACTCGTTGAGATCGATGCGCCGATCGGCACGCACGAGCGCGACGATGTTCGTGACCAAGCGTCGGTACTGAGTGTGGGACATGCCTTTCAACGCGGGTGCGGCCAATGTGACGAGTGTCAGCCGCTGCAAGGCATCGAGTGCATCCTCGGCCAGCGCGATCACGCGGTTCACCACCACATTTGGTTCGCTGGCGCGTAGCAGGTTGAGTTGACGATCGCGCGTATCGGAGTCTCTGCTCAGAAACAAGGCATGAACGAGCGCGTAGGCATCGGCGCGATCGTGCGCTGCCGCAGTCAGCGACGTCGAGATCGCCTCGAGACGCGTGCGAGCCGCGCCGACGTGATCCGTGTCGGTGCTACCCACTTGCTCGACCACGATCTGTTCCGGGCTACCCGACAGCGCCGCGATCGTTTCATGACCGCCGAGCTCGCTAACGCCGGCGGCAGTGGGAATGAACTGCCCGTCCCAGTTCGGCTCGACGGCACGGATGCGATCGGGCAGGGGAGGGTGTGTGGCGAACAGCCGATTGATGGTGAAGTGCACCGCCTGGCCGAAGAACAGGTGGCTCAACTCCTTGGTGTGGGTTGCCGTGAGCGTCGATCCGACCGAGCTGCCGCCGATCTTCTTCAAGGCATCCGCGATGCCTCCCGGATTGCGCGTGAACTGCACGCTCGCCGCATCGGCCAAGAATTCGCGCTGGCGGCTTACGGCGGCCTTGATGAGGTTGCCGAAGAAAGTGCCGGCGTAGCCGATCACGAACAGGCCGAGCCCGAGTGCCAGCACCGGTGCGGTGCCGCGACTGCGCCGCGCGCGGCGCATGCCGCGCAGCAGCATTTCGCCGAGCAGGCCCAGGAACAGAATGCCGTGGAGGAGTGCGATCAAGCGCAGATTGATGCGCGAGTCGCCGTTCAAGATGTGGCTGAACTCGTGGCCAATGACACCTTGCAACTCCTCGCGATCGAGATTGGTGATGGTGCCGCGGGTGACACCGACGATCGCATCGTCGGTGCCGAGGCCGGCGGCGAACGCGTTGATGGCGTCTTCTTCGACCAGATAGACCGGCGGCACGGGCATGCCGGACGCGATCGCCATTTCCTCGACCACGTTCAGCAGTCGCCGCTCGCCGAAATTGGTGGTATCCGGCTCGATCTGGCGCGCATTGAGCATCTCGGCGATCGCGCGGCCACCGGCGCGTACCACGAAGTATTTGTAGAGACTCGCAGCGCCGATGACCAAAATCACGAGTAGCGAGATGCCGAACCACATCTCGGCACGCGTCGCGGCAATCGCGTCTTCGACGCCCATGGCAACGCCTTGCGTGGTGGTAAACCCAGCAACCACGGCGATCAGAACGTTGGTTGCAACCACCAGTGCGATCACTGCCGCGCCGAACAACAGCGCGAGCTGCCAGGTCTTGCGGCGGGCGCGATCTTGCGCTGCGAAAAAGTCCACAGCTAAAGTCCTAGCCGACTGTGGGAGCGGCCTCGGCCGCGATCGAATCGAGGGATCTCGTTTGCCCGCGATATTTCGTCAGAACGACACCTTCGGCGCTTCCTGGATCGCCGCGCTGTCGGCAAATTCGAGCAGGCTGGCGTCGGTACCGTGACCGAACAGACCCGCGAGTAGCACGGGCGGGAACGACTGTCGATAGGTGTTGTACGCCATCACCTGGTCGTTGTACGCCTGTCGAGAGAACGCAACTTTGTTCTCGGTGCTGGTCAGCTCTTCGGACAGCTGCATCATGTTGGCGTTGGCCTTCAGGTCTGGATAGGCCTCGACGGTGACGTTGAAGCGGCCCAAGGCGCCGGCGAGGGTGCCTTCCGCGCTCGCGAGTTGCTTCAGTGCATCGGCGTTGCCGGGATCGGCGGCCGCAGCGCGCAATCCCGCCACCGCCTGGTTGCGTGCTTGCGTCACGCTCTCGAGCGTCTGCCGTTCGTGGGCCATGTAGCCCTTGGCGGTCTCGACCAAGTTCGGAATCAAGTCGTAGCGACGCTTCAGCTGCACCTCGATCTGGGAGAACGCATTCTTGAACCGGTTCTTGAGCGTCACCAATTGGTTGTAGATCGAGATCGCCCAGACGATCACGACCACGAACAGTGCAAGAACGATGATCGTGCCGATGTCCATTGCAGAGTTCCTCTAGTCGGGTAGGCCCAGCACGCGTTTGGCAATCACGTTCAATTGCACTTCGCTCGTGCCACCTTCGATGGAGTTCGCTTTCGATCGCAGCCAGGAACGCGTGGTGCCGATCTCGCGGTCGTTGAAACCGCGGCCTTCCCAGCCAGCCGCCTTGCTGCCCATGGTCTCGAGCAACAGCTCGAACTTGCGCTTGTTCTGCTCGGTGCCGTAGTACTTGAACATCGAGCTCAAGTTGCCGTCCGCCTTGCCGGCCTTTGCGAGCTCGCCGGCGCGGCCGAGCGTCAACTGAAAGGCGCGATCGTTCATGCGGTGACTCGACACCTTGGCACGAATGATTTCGTCGGCAATGCGACCTTTCTTGGCACCGAGGTAGTCTTTGGCGACGTCCTCGAGCTTGCGTCCGGCGCCACCGAGTGCCGAGTTGCCGCCGATGCCGGCGACCATGTTGCGCTCGTGCTGCAACAGGCGCTTGGCGATCGTCCAGCCGTCATTGCGCACACCCACCAGATTGTTCTTCGGCACCTTCACGTTGTCGAAGAAGGTTTGGCAAAAAGGTGAGGAGCCGCTGATGAGCTGAATGGGTGAGGTTGAAACGCCGGGGGAATCCATGTCGAACAACAGGAAGCTGATGCCCTGGTGTTTCGGTGCATTGAAGTCGGTACGGACCAAGCAGAAGATCCAATCGGCTTGATCGGCGTAGCTGGTCCAAATTTTCGAGCCGTTGACGAGGTAGTAGTCACCTTGGTCGTCGGCGCGGGTCTTGAGGCCGGCGAGGTCGGAGCCGGCGCCGGGCTCGGAATAGCCTTGGCACCAGCGAATCTCGCCGCGCACGATCTTCGGCAAGTGCTCGCGCTTCTGCTCTTCGGTGCCGTACTCGAGTAGCACCGGGCCCAGCATCCAGATACCGAAGCTCGACAGCGCACCGCGCGCGTTGATGCGCCGCATCTCCTGCTGCAGGATGCGCTCCTCATCGAAGGTCAGCCCACCGCCCCCGTATTCCTTCGGCCACGTCGGGCACGTCCAGCCCTTTTCGCCCATGCGATCGAGCCAGAGCTTGGCTTCGGGATTCTTGTACTTCGCCTTGCGGCCGCCCCACACGGTCTCTTCCTCGCTGCCGGGGGTGCGCATCGACGGCGGACAGTTGGTTTCGAGCCAGGCTCTCGTTTCCTGGCGGAAGGCTTCCAAATCGGACATTCGTGCGTGCTTCTCGAACTTGGATAGGGGCTGGATTCTACACGAGGCACTTGGCCGGCCCCGGCCTTGCCTTTTGCTATATTGCCGGGCTCGAAGCCGAGGGAGCTGCCATGAGCGCGGGCATCGACGGCCGTGCGTTCCGCAACACGCTGGGGCAGTTCTGCACCGGCGTGGTGATTGCGACGGGTGTGGAGAACGGTGAGCTCAAGGGCTTCGCCGCGCAGTCGTTCACGTCGCTTTCCCTCGATCCGCCACTGGTCGCTGTGTGCCCTGCCAAGTCCAGCACCAGCTGGCCGAAGCTGCGCGCGAGCGGCAGCTTTTGCATCAACGTGCTAGCGGCCGATCAGCAAATGATTTGCGAGCAATTCGCGAAGCCCGGCATGGCGGCCAGCATCGGCTGGCGCCCGGGTGTCACGGGCTCACCGATCTTGGATGGCGTGCTGGCGTACATCGACTGCGACCTCGAGGCCGAGCACGACGCCGGCGATCACACCATTGCCGTGGGCCGTGTGCGCGCCCTCGAGATCGTCGATGCGACTAAGGGACCGCTACTATTCTTCCGCGGCGCCTACGGCGACTTCCGCGCACTTTAGCTGTCATCGATTTGGGGGACGAATCGTGTCATTGAAAACCCGCGTCTGCGAAATCTTGGGTATCCAGCATCCGATCGTCTTGGCCGGCATGGGTGGTGCATCGACACCGGAACTCGCGGCGGCGGTCTCCAATGCCGGCGGCCTCGGTGTGCTCGGCGCCGCTGCCTGTGGGCCCGCGCAACTGCGCGAGTGGATCCGTCGCACTCGCGAACTCACCGACAAGCCATTTGGCGTCGATACGTTACTGCCCGCCTCGGTGCGTCGCGAAGGGCAAGTGCAGGGTGAAGGCCCCACGCCGCGCGATCTGCTGCCAGAGATGCTGGCATTTGCGAAAACGTTCATGGCGCAGGAGCACCTCGAAACGCCCGCCGGGCCAGACCCGCGCCGCAGTGGCAACGGCCCGGCGCTGTTTTCGGCCGAGTTCTTCGATCAACAGATGCAGGTGATCATCGATGAGCGCGTGCCGGTGTACGCATCGGGCCTCGGCAACCCGGGACCGTGGATGAGGGATCTCAGAGCCAGCGGCACCAAAGTGATGGCCGTGGTGGGCAAGGTGAAGCACGCCGTTCAGGTGAAGCAGTCCGGGCTCGACATCATCGTCGCGCAGGGGCACGACGGCGGCGGCCACAATTCCCCGATCGGCACCATGGCGCTCATTCCGCAAGTGGTCGATGCCGTGGGCGATACACCGGTGCTCGGCGCGGGCGGCATCACCGACGGCCGCGGTATCGCCGCGGCCATGATGCTGGGCGCCGAAGGCGTGTGGGTAGGTTCCGCATTCCTTGCCTCTGTCGAGGCGGGCATTCTCGAATTTCAAAAGCAGGCCATCGTCGAGGCGGCGGAAGACGGCACCGTCATCTCGCGCAGCGTCACCGGCAAGCCGGCGCGCATCATCCGGAGCCGCTGGACCGACTACTGGGAGCGCAATCACAAGGAACCGTTGCCCATGCCTTATCAGGGCATGGTGTCCGGGCCAGTGATGCAGGCGGCCAACCGCGACAAACGCGGCGACGTGAACCCAGGCTTTGCCGGCCAGGGCATCGGCATGATCAAGGCGGTCCGGCCGGCTACCGAGATCTTCCGGGAACTGGTCTGGGGCGCGGAGCAGGCACTCAAACGCAGCTCGAATTGGGTGTAACGGAATCGTAAGCGTTGGCCGGCAGGCCGCCGGTCGAGTACTATCGCTGCTCGGCTAAACGGATTGGGCCCGCCTTCGGCGGGCCTTTGTGTTTTTGGTCTCGGTGAGTTCGTGACGCAGTTCGCATTCCGGCTGCCGACCGCTACTTACCATTTTTCGGTCACGTCCAGTGCAGTGGGGGACGCCCATGTTCAAAGCGAATCGAATTCTCATCTTCCTTCTGGGTGGCGCGATGCTGGCCGCGTGCGGCGGTGGCGGCGGACAAGATCCGGCCCCGGCGGCGCAGCAGACGGGTCGCGTCACGGTCAGCGTGAGCGACGCACCACCGACCGCGGAATTCGCGAAGATCCTGATGGTGATTCGCGAGATCCGCTTCATCGGCCCGGGTGGCCAGGACATCTTGGTGATGTCGGAGCCGCGCGAGATCGACTTTCTCGCACTCAGCAATTTCTCGGAGGTGTTGGTTCGACGCGACATCGTCACTGGCCAGATCAACAAGATCCGGCTGATACTCGACAGTCTCACCCTCGAGCGCGCGGACGGTTCGACCGAATCGGTGTCGCTGAACGGCCTCGACAAGATCGATTTGAATCCGCGCGGCCCGATTCAGGTGCGTGCCGGCGACGACATCCTGATCGACATCGAGGTCGCGCTCGACAAGTCGATCCACATCGTCGGCAATGGCAATGGCCGCTACAAGTTCCGGCCGGTGATCTTCGTGCGCGTCAGCACGGAACCGGCGTTCGACAAGCTCTTCAGGGTAGCCGGCACGGTGGATGAGCTGTTCGCCGGCGACGAGGCCTTTCTACTCTGCGATCTGCGCCGCGTGGCGGACGACTCGCAGCGGCCCAATCCGCGCGAGATCTGTATTCGTGTCGATGGCAACGACGACACCAGCTATTTCGACGACGAGGCGAATGCCGGCGGTGAGTTCGGTGATTTGGTCGTCAACGACCGCGTGGTGGTATACGGCAAGTTCGATCCCGCAGCCGCCGGCGATACGCTCATTCCGTCGGTGGTTGCGATCGGTGAAGCCTTCGATCGCGTCAAGGGCATTGCGGCATCGGACTTCGATCCGGGCACGGAATCGTTCGATCTCGATGCTGCCAATGGCCTATGCGTCGTGACGCCCGAGGCGCTGCTCGTCGGTGTCGTCGAACAGGCGCCAGTGTATTTCGAGAACGACGCCGGCGCGGAACTCGTCACGCGCGAGGACATCGTTGCCTGCCGCGAGACCGAAGCGGAAGGTTACATGGTGGACCCCGGCGAGCATCTGCGCGCCTTCGTCGTGCTCCTCGGCGCGCCGGGACCGGAGACACTGACGGGTACGCTAACCGCTGTGGAAGGTACACCGGATGAGTACGACCTAGAGCCTGTTGGCGGCGGCGATACCGAGTGCGTGCGAACCGATGCCGATACGCAACTGGTGACGATCGATACCACAGTGTCGCCGACGACTGTCGATACCGCGTTGTTCGATGGCACCGCCCCAGCCGGCGAAGTGACCGTGATCGGCGCGCGTGATGGCGACGACTGCTTGGTCGCCGACGAGATCGTCGAGGTCATCGAGTAGCCGGCTCGCGCGGCTGACGCAGCGCGCGCATCGTTGCCGGCGACGCGCTAGACTCCCCGGACTGCGGTCCGGGGAGGGGTGGCCATGAGTGCGCATTCGATCGTCGATTCGGTCGTGAAATGGGTGCGCGGCATCGTCGTCGACCCCAATCCGACGGCCGCCGAATATGCGGCGAGCAACGCACCTTGGCAGAAAACGTTCGTCGAGCTTGCGATTCCGGTCGCCGTCGTCTCCTACCTCGCTGGCTTCCTACTCGCGCTGCTGACCGGCGGCTCGATGATGGGTGGCGTGATCGCGGCGGCACCTCTCTGGTTCGTCGTCTCCGTGGTCTGGGGTATCGCGTTCCTGTTGGTGGCGGCGCTCGTGTTCGACTACTTCGGCACCATGTTCGGTGGCACCCGATCGTTCGATCAGGCGGTGGCGCTGATCACGCTCGCCATGATTCCGAGCCTGCTCGGCAACGTCGTGGCGCCACTGCCCTGGATCGGCTGGCTGTTGTCGCTCGCTGCGACGATCTATTCATTGGTGCTGCTGTACCGATTCGTGCCGATGTTTCTCATCGTTCCGGAGCCTAACCGCGTCAAGCATTTCGTCGTCGCGTTGGTCACCTGTCTCGTCATCAACATCGTTGCGGCAACGATGATCGGCGCGGTGTTGGGCGCCGGTATGGTCGCGTCGGGCGGATTCGGCGACGCCGATTCTGCGAGCTCGACGTTCGGCACCGGTTTCGAGCGACAGGCGGCACTGATGGAGGCGGCGCAGGCCGATACCTACGATCCGCCAGCGGACGGTGAGATGACGGCGTCGCAAGTCGACGCATACGTCGTCAACATGACGAAGACCAACGCGCTCCGCGATCGGTTGGCGAAGAAGTACGATGGCAAGGAAGAACCGGCCGGTCTCTCCGATCTGTTGGGGGGTATGAACGACATGATGCGCGTGACCTCTGCAGAGATGGAGGTGGTGAAAGGCGCGGGCGGCAACTGGGCCGAACATCTGTGGGTGAAGCAATCCCTCGAAACAGCGCGCGTACAGCAGGAAGGTAGCGCGGCGATCGCCCACAACTATGCGCTGTATTTGGATCATCAGGAGGAGATCGACGCACTCGACTAGGCGTCGCCCGGTGCGCTAGGGTGCGGTCACGCCCCGCCGTAGGCCGCGCCGATGTCGAGATTGTTCCGTTATCTTCGCAACACGTTGGTGGGCGGCATCCTGGTCGCCTTGCCGGTGGTTCTGTTCGTGAATCTGGTGATCTGGGTCGGGGAGTGGGTCGGCGACCAGGCGACACCGCTGGCGCGATTGCTCGCCGACTATCTGGATGCGCCGCTGTGGGTGGGGAAGGCGTTGGGGATCGCCATCGCCCTCGGGGTGTGTTTGGCGCTCGGCGTGTTCGTGAGCAATACGTTGGGTGGACGCATCTTCCACTGGGTGGAGTCGCGCACCGTCGGTCGATTGCCGGGCTACAAAGCCATCAAGGAAGTGGTCGAGTATTTCGGCAAGAACGATCGCAATCCGTTTGCGCGACCCGTGATCGTGAGAGTCTCTGAGGCAGTGACCCTCACCGGTTTTCTCGCCGATGAACGGGTCGACAGTTGCACCGTGTTCATTCCGACCGGACCGAACCCGACCACGGGTCTCATATTGCACGTACCACCGTCTGCGGTGACACGCTTGGGTGCGCCAGGCGCCGAGGTGCTGAAGACCATCGTTGCGTGCGGGGCGGGCGCGCAGAATGTGATCGGCACGCGCCGCGCAGCCTGATGACGCGCTCTCGCCGCCACGCGCCGGGTGTCTCTCCCGGCACTTACGATACCGCGCACGTGCGCGCAGCGCCGCCGCCGAATCTGGTCGTAACCGACTATGACGAGACGCGCGTCGACACGGTCGAGACCGGGGAATTGCCGGCGCCAGCGGCGCCTGATGTAAGGCGTTGGATTCATGTCGTGGGGCAACCGTCGCTGTCGCTGCTCGAGCAATTGCGGCGCGCGTTCGATCTCGATCCGCTCGCGCTCGAAGACGTGATCTCGGTCGAGCATCGGCCCAAGCTCACGGTGTATGGACCTTGGCGCTTCCTGACGCTGGCTCTGCCGTCGCACGATGGTGTGCGCGAGTTCGAGGAGTTGTCGGTATTTGGTAGCGACACCACCGTCATCAGTTTCTTCGCCGGTGATGAAGCGGTGCTCACGCCGATTCGACGGCGGCTCGAGCAAAGTGGTTCGAAAATGCGCGAACACGCGGCCATGTATCTCGTGTACTCGATGCTGGATCTCGCTGTGGATCTTCTGTTTCCCTTACTCGACACCGTCGGTGAGCGGCTCGACGAGTTCGCTGACCAGGTGCTCGAAGAACCCACCAAGGGTTTGCTCGCCGACATTCATGAGTTGCGTAGCCGTCTGTTGCTCACTCGCCGGATGGCGTGGGCGACTCGTGAGGTGGTTGCCGATTTCACGCGCCATCTCGACGAAACCGTAGAACCCGAGCGACGCCTGCGGCCCTATCTCGCGGACTGCCACGACCATGTCGCAAGCGCGATCGACTTGATCGAGAGCTACCGGGAGATGGCTACGAGCTTGGTCGAGATCCACCTGTCGGCGATCAGCAATCGGCTCAACGACGTGATGCGTGTGCTCACGGTGATCGCCACGTTGTTCATCCCACCGACTTTCATCGTCGGCATCTACGGCATGAATTTCGATCGTCGGACCGGGCCGTGGAGCATGCCGGAGCTGTCGTGGCCATACGGCTATCTCGCCGTGATGGGGTTGATCGCCGCCATGATGGTGGCGATGTTCATCTACTTCCGCCGCAAGCGCTGGATCTAGTCGGAAATCGGTGACAGTTACCTATTTCGGGAGATCGGTGACAGTTACCTATTTCGGATATGTGCGTGATGGAGCGCCACTTCTCCGCGGCAATCGCTCGAAATAGGTAACTGTCACCAATTTCCCCGATTTCCGGCTATGCCAAGCCTTCCACTGGCACCGCGGCGCCGTGTATGGCGCGGGCGTCGTCGGAGGCGAGAAACGCGATCACCTTGGCTAGGTCGGGCGGGGATACCCACTTGCTGAAATCGGCCGTTGGCATGTCGGCGCGATTGCGCGGCGTGTCGATGATCGACGGCATCACGCAATTGACGTTGATACCGTTCGCCTTGAGTTCGTCGGCGAGCGCCTCGGTCAAGCGAATGACGACGCTCTTCGATGCCGAGTACGCGCCCATTAGCGCACTACCACGCAATCCGGCTCGGGCTGCTACGTTGACGATGGCGCCGCGTTCCGCCGCGAGCATCACGGGTACCACGGCACGCGTGATGTTGAGCAGCGTGCGGGCATTGATATCGAGCATCGATTCGAAGGTTGCGCTGCTGCCTTCGTAGACCGTCTCGCCCATCGTGAAGCCGCCGGCGACGTTGACGAGTGCATCGACCTTGCCGTGGCGCGCGCGGATCGCGTCCACCGTCCGATTGCACGCATCGCCGTCGAGCAAGTCGCACACCAGACCGGCGCCCGGGGGTTCGATCACGTCCACGCCGATGACAGTCGCACCGCGCGCTTCGAATTCGTCGGTGACTGCCCGGCCGAGCACGCCGGCGGCGCCCGTGACGACGACGATGCGGCCCTTCAAGGTGCCAGCGCCTCTAGTACGCGCCAGTCGAGATCGCCGAACTTGCCGTTGGGATTGATCGGCTGGATGCAAACGTGGCTTGCACCTGCATCGAAGTGGGCTTTGACGCGCGCTGCTATCGCCTTTTCGTCGCCCCACGCGAACGTCGTGTCGACGAAGCGGTCGGACCCGCCGTTGTCGAAGTCGCTGTCCTTCAAACCCATGCGCTTCCAGTTGTTGCGGTAGTTGGGCAAGCCCAGATACACCTGTGCGGCGCCACGACCGAGATTGCGGGCTTTCGTCGCATCCGTTTCGAGGATCACCTTCTGCTCGACGCACAGCCATGGGCCATCGCCGAGCACCTCACGTGCCATCGCGGTGTGATCGGGCGAGGTGAAATACGGGTGTGCGCCCGTGCAAGCGTCGCGCGCGAGCTCGAGCATCTTCGGGCCCAGCGCGGCGATCACGCGTGGCGGCTTTTCGCTCGGCGCGATCGAGGAATAGGGTGATGCGTCCATCTTCGCGAGGTAGTCGCGCATGCTCGCTACCGGTGGGCCGTATTTCAGCCCCCGCACACCCTCGACCATCGGCTTGTGCGACACGCCGAGGCCGAGCAGAAAGCGATTGCCGGACTGCTCGGCAAGCGTGTTTTGCGCCGCCAGAGTGACACCCGGCTCGCGGTGATAGATCGATGCGATGCCGGTGGCGAGCACCAGCCTCTCGGTTTGCGATAGCAGCCAACCGGCGTGTACGAACGGGTGTCGGCCAACCGTCTCCGGAATCCAGAGCGCGGAGTAACCGAGCTGCTCGATGCGCTGCGCCATGATTGCGGCTTGTGCCGCCGGTTGACCGTCGAGGAAATACCAAACGCCGAGCTTGCCGAGTTGCATGGTCACCTCACTTACCCGTGAATTGGCCAGGGCGCCGCTCGGCAACTGCACGGATGCCTTCGGCAGCATCAGCGGTCGCGCGCAACCACTGTTGCTCTTTGAGCTCATGCTCGGTGGCGGCAGCAATCTGCTCGGCAAGCCCTTGGCGTAGTGTCGCGCGCACCGATATCACTGCGAGCGGTGCGTTTTCTGCGATCTCTGCCGCTAGCTTGGTGGCCTCGGCACGCAGCTGATCCGCCGGCACCAGCAAGTCGGCGAGTCCGAGCTGCACCGCTTCCTCGCCGCCGACGCGGCGGCCGGTCATGAACATCAGATTGGCGGTTTGCTGACCGACCAACTTCGGTAGCGTCACGGTGAGGCCGAAGCCGGGGTGGATGCCGAGCTTGGCGAAGTTGGCGGCAAATCGCGCTTCGGCGCTGACCACACGGAAGTCGGGCACCAACGACAGGCCCAAACCGCCGCCGATGGCCGCCCCTTGAATGGCGCCGATCACGGGCTTTTTGCAGCTGAACAGCCGCACTGCTTCACGGTAGAGCTTGCCGGTGGTGTTGCGAAAGCCTTCCTCGGTAAAATCCGCGCTGCCGGAATCACCGTCCCTGCCACTCCCGAAATTCGCACCCGCGCAAAACGATTTTCCTTGCGCCGCGAGCACGATGGCTCGGCAGCTCGGATCGGCATCGAGAGACTCGAAGGCGTCCGCGATTTGCGCAATCAGGCTGCGATCGAAGAAGTTGTGCGGCGGACGTTGTATCTCGACGGTGGCGACGAAATCGGACAACGACACGCCAATGTCCGTGTAGGCCGCGGGCATGAGTGTTCCCCCTTGCAAAGTGAAGCGTTCGAATTGAGCGGCATGGTAGCAACAAACCGTAGCAGCGCCACCTGACCGTGGACGTACCTACACGCAAATCGTCGGCGGTCGAAAGGCGGCCGACCATCATCCAGCTCGCGGTGCCATCGATCCTGAGCAACCTGCTCTACGGCGTCGTCGGCCTCGTGCAGACCAAGGTGGTGGGCGCCCTCGGCGCTGAGGCGTTGGCGGCTACAGGTGCGGGTCAGCGCGTGTTCTTCGCGCTGCAGGCCGTGATGATGGCGATCGGTGCCGGCACCACCGCGTTGGTGGCGCGCGCATGGGGCCGTGACGATGTCGAGGAAGGTGCCCGTGTCACCATCGCGTCGTTGGCGCTGGCGGTTGGTTTCGCATTGATCATCACGGTGCCGGGCATTTTGTTTGCGTATCCCATTGCTTCAATCTTTGGTCTCGACGAATCGACGCTCGAGCTTGCGGCCGAGTACATCCGTTGGTTGTCGGTGTTCAACGTCGCGTTCGCGGCCAACTTCATCTTGCCGAGCGCGCTCAGAGCCGCGGGCGACGCGTGGACGCCGCTGTGGATCGGCATCGGCATGAACGTGATCAATGTGCCGCTACTTTATGCACTGGTGTTCGGATGGTACGGACTGCCGGCAATGGGTGTCGCCGGTGCTGCCGTTGCTGGCGGAATCACGTTCACCGTCGGTGCCATCGTGCTGTTGGCGTTGTGGTGGAACCAGAAGCTCGCGATTCATCGGGTGCGCGGCGGATGGTGGCGTCGCGAGCGCATTGGACGGCTGCTCGACATCGGCTATCCGGCGGGTTTGGAACAGGTCGTGTTCCAGGCCGGCTTTTTCGTCTTTCTCATGATCATTGGCCGCTATTACGGCACGCAGGCGTTCGCCGCCTACGGCATCGGCGTCACGTTGCTCAACATTTGCATGGTGGTCGGGTTCGGCTTCTCGATCGCGGGATCGACCCTCGTAGGTCAGCATCTCGGTGCGAACGACAGTGAGGGAGCGGTGCGCAGTGGATGGCGCTCGATGTGGGGCGCTGCGCTGTCCATGGGTGTGCTTGGTGCGGTGGTGATCTTCTTTGCGCGCGATCTGGCCACGTTTTTCATCGGCAGCGATGCCGTCACGATCGGGCACACCGTCGAGTTCACTTGGATACTCGGGCTCATGATGCCGCTGTTGGCGATCGAGTTCGCGATTGGTGGCTCGCTGCGCGGCGCGGGCGATACGCGCTTTCCGCTGTTGTGCACGTTCTTCGGTCTGATCGGTATGCGCTGCGGGCTGGCGATTGCATTCACAGTCGCGGGCATGCCCGTGGTCTGGGTCTACGGCTCGCTGATCGGTGACTACGTGCTGAAGACCGTGTTGCTGCTGTGGCGCTTCAGGACCGGCACGTGGAAGACTCTGTTTTCCAACGAAGACCTGGCCGCGGAGCGTGCCTGAGCTACCCGATCTCAGTGTTTACATCGAGCACCTCGATAGATGCACGCGCGGGGCAACGCTCGACGGTATTCGCGTCGAGAGCATATTCGTGCTGCGCACGGTTACGCCTTCCATCGAGGACCTGAAAGGGGCAAAAGTGGTCGGTTGGCGACGATTGGCGAAACAACTCGTTCTCGAACTGGCGGACCAGCGGTTCGTCGTGCTGCACTTGATGATCTCTGGCCGGCTGAAGTGGGCGAAACGGGGCGCAGCCGTGCCTGCACGCAACGGCCTGGCAGCATTCGATTTCTCGACTGGCACGCTGCTGTTCACTGAGGCGAGCAAGAAGAAGCGCGCCTCGATCAAGCTCGTCGAAGGCGCCAGCGGGCTCGCGGCGCTCGATCCGGGTGGCCTCGAAGTGCTGGACGCACCGTTCGATGCGTTTCGGGCGCGATTGTCCGCGACGCATCACACCCTCAAGCGCGTGCTCACCGATCAACACCTATTTGCAGGCATCGGCAACGCCTACTCGGACGAGATTCTCCTGCGCGCGCAGTTGTCGCCGTTCAAGCAGGCGCGTGCGTTGGACGATGCAGAGGCTGAGCGGCTGCATCGCGCATGCATCGACACGCTCACGGAGTGGACCGAACGGCTGGCGGCTGCTGCGGGCGGCGAATTTCCGACCAAGGTGACGGCGTTTCATCCAGAGATGGCGGTGCACGGCAAATATCGCGAACCATGCCGGGTGTGCGGTGCCCCCGTGCAACGTATCGTGTTCGCCGAAAACGAAGCGAACTATTGCGCCCGATGCCAAACGGGCGGGCGCTTGCTCGCCGATCGCTCGTTGTCGCGTTTGCTGAAAGACGATTGGCCGAAACGGCTAGAGGATCTCGAGTGAGCGAGCAT
>QJXZ01000236.1 GCA_003248125.1 Gammaproteobacteria bacterium
GGAAAGCCGCCGCCGCCGAGCCCAGCGACACCGCAGGCACGGATCCGCTCGACGATTGCGTCGGCCGATGCAGAGGTCGGCAGCCTGGGCAGCGGTGGCAATGCGGCGTGTTCGTGGTCGACAGCGAGCACGGTGTGATCGGCGGCAACCGATACGATCCGTCCAGAGGTGGGCGCATGCGTCGGTGACTCGCCAGCGCTGAGACACGTACCGCGTGCAACCCATTCACCGACCTGCGTTGTAGCCTCCGCGCGCGCTAGGGGTAGGCGCAACTCGTTCGGTAGCGGTGCACGTCTCGACGGCGCTGCACGGTGTGCCTTGTGCTCGTCGAGCGACACACCACCGCGAAAAGGGTGAGACAACGGTTCCACTTTCATCGCGCCACCATGACGATGCAATCGACCGGACACGGTGGCATGCACAACTCGCAGCCCGTGCATTCTTCGATGAGCACCGTGTGCAGGAGTTGCGGTGCACCGACGATGGCATCCACCGGACACGCCGGCAGACAAAGTGCGCAGCCGATGCAACGCGTCTCGTCGACGCGCGCGACTCGGTCGGAGAATTTGGCGAGCTGCGGGTCGACTCGCTGCTCGGAGCGGCCGAGGAGCGTCGCGAGCGCGCGAACAACCGGTTCGCCGCCCGGCGGGCATCGATCTATGGGCGCGCCATCGGCGATTGCCATGGCGTACGGCCGGCACCCTGGGTACCCGCATTGGGCACACTGAATCTGCGGCAACAGACGGTCGATCGCGTCGACCAGCGGCCCATCGTCGCGCGGCCAGACGTGCGCCGCCCATGCAAGCGCGGCACCGCAGGCGGCCGCAATCGCAACGATCAGTGAGACAGCAGTGACGATGGCCGACCAATCCATGGCGCTACCTGCCGATGCCTTGGAAGCCCATGAAAGCGAGCGACAGTACGCCAGCCGTGACGAGCACGATCGGTGCGCCGCGAAACGGCCGCGGAATGCGTTGCTCGATCAATCGCTCGCGCAAGCCCGCGAACACCGTCATGACCAGCGTGAAGCCGACGGCGGCAGCCGTCGCGTAGAGCACCGATCGAACGAAATCGAGCTGGTCGCGCAGCACGATCAGCACCACGCCGAGGACGGCACAGTTGGTCGTGATGAGCGGCAGATAGATGCCGAGTACGCGGTGCAATTCTGGGCTGAAATGACGGATCGCCAACTCGACCACCGTCACCAGCGAGGCGACCACGAAGATGAACAGAATGAGCCGCAGCGCCGCGAGATCGAGCGGCAGCAGTACCCAGGTGTAGAGGGAATAGCTGATCGCGGCGCCGAGTGCCATCACGAATGCGGTCGCCACACCCATGGCAAGCGCATCGTCGGTTCGCCGGGTAACGCCGACGAACGGGCATAGACCCAGGAACTGCGCGAGCACCAAGTTGTTCACCAGCACGGCGCTGATGAGCAACAACGGCAGATCGAGCATGGCTCTTACGCTGCGCGCCCGTCCGGCCGACTACCGGACGACCATGCCGGGTGTCGCACCCGCATCCGGCGCCAGCAGGAAGATGTCACGGCCACCCGGGCCCGCGGCGAGCACCATCCCTTGCGACTCACCGAAGCGCATCTGGCGCGGCTTCAAGTTTGCGACCACCACAGTCAGCCGGCCGACCAACGCTTCGGGCGCGTATGCAGACTTGATACCGGCGAATACTTGCCGCGTCGAATCGCCGAGATCGAGTTCGAGTTTGAGCAACCTATCGGCGCCGGCCACGGTCTCCGCCTTCAGCACCTTTGCGACCCGGAGATCGATCTTGTGGAAGTCGTCGATGTCGATTTCCGACGTCGTCGGCTTCGTCTCGGGCTGCGTCTCACCACCCTGTTTGGAAGCTTCGATCAGCGCGTCGACGGAGCTCCGTTCGAGGCGCGTGAGCAATGGCTCGAAGCGACCGATGCGATGGGCACCGAGCGTTCGCGTCGCATCGTCCCAGGTGAGCCCGGGTAGTGCCAAGAACTCCGTCGTCTTCGCGGCGGTCGCAGGTAAGACCGGGCTCAAATACACCATGAGCACCTTGAACACGTTGATGGCTTGGCTGGCCACGGCCAGCGCTTCGGTGTGACGTGCGGCATCCTTGGCCAAGTTCCAAGGTGCATGGTGTGCGATGTACTGATTCGCTCGATCCGCGAGTGCAGCGATGAGACGCATTGCCTTGGCGTAGTCGCCGGACTCGTAGTGCGCGGCGATGTCCTCTGAGGCGCCGCTGACCTCGTTCCACAGCGCGTGGTCGTGTTGATCCGCAGCAAGCACGCCATTGCCGAGCTTCGCAACAAAGCCGGCGCAGCGACTGGCGATGTTGACCACCTTGCCTACCAAATCCGAATTCACACGCTGGACGAAGTCGTCGAGATTCATGTCGATGTCATCGACCGTGCCGTTCAACTTGGTGGCGAAGTAATAGCGCAGATACTCCGGATTCAAATGCTCGAGGTAGGTGCCCGCATTGATGAACGTGCCGCGCGACTTCGACATCTTCGTTCCGTCCACCGTCACGAAGCCATGCACGTGCACGCGTGTCGGCTTCCGACGGCCCGATCCTTCGAGCACCGCCGGCCAGAACAGGCAGTGGAAGTTGACGATGTCCTTGCCGATGAAATGGTGCACTTCGGTCGTGGCGCCCGGTCGCCAATAGTCGTCGAACGTGATGTCGTTGCGGCGCCGCGTGTAGTTGTCGAAACTCGCCAAATAGCCGATTGGGGCATCCATCCACACGTAGAAATACTTGTCGGTGGTACCCGGGATCAGGAAGCCGAAGTAGGGTGCGTCGCGGCTGATGTCCCATGCCTTGAGCCCCGACTCCAGCCATTCGGCCAGCTTGTTGCCGACCTCGGGCTGCACGGCGTTGCTCTTGGTCCACACTTTCAGCATGTCGGTGAACTGCGGCAGATCGAAGAAGTAGTGCTCCGACTCGCGCAACGTCGGCGTTGCGCCCGACAGCAGCGAACGCGGATTCTTCAAATCCTTGGCGTCGTAGGTGGCGCCGCAGGCTTCGCAGTTGTCGCCGTACTGATCGGGTGTGGCACAGCGCGGGCATTCACCCTTCACGAACCGATCGGCGAGAAACAACTTACGCGCGGGGTCGTATAGTTGCTCGCCACTCTGCTTGAAGATGTAGCCGCCGGCATCGAGCGCCCGATAAATGGACTCCGAATGGAATCGGTTCTCTTCGGAATGCGTCGAGTAGTAGTTGTCATGACTGATCAAGAAACGCTGAAAGTCGCCAGCGTGCTCGGTGCGAAGGCGCTCGATCAGTTGCTCCGGGGAGAGCTTCATTTCCTCTGCTTTGAGCATCGTGCCGGTGCCGTGCGTGTCGTCGGCGCACACATAGGTGCACAGGTGTCCGCGGATGCGCTGAAACCGAACCCAGATGTCGGTCTGGATGTGTTCGAGCAAATGGCCGAGATGGATCGAGCCATTCGTGTTGGGCAGCGCGCTGGTGACGAGAATCTGCCTGCGGCCGGACATGACGAAAGCCAATACGGTTGCCGTGGAAAGGGCGCGACTATACTCGTCCCCTCGCTCGGTTTGCATCCTCAGGCAGAGTTGGAATAATCCGCGCCTCGCTTGCTCGACCCATGAGGGACCGAACCGATGGCCGTCGATCAGATCATTACCGATTTTCGCGATCCCTACCTCGGCATCACGTGGGGCGAACTCGGTGCGGTTGGATCCGTGGTCACCGCTGCCGATCGTGTCGCGGCAGTCGTGACGTTGGGATATCCGGCAGAAGGCATTCGCGACGCGCTCGAGAGCGAGTTGACGGCACTCGCCGAGATGCCGCTCGGACTCGATCTGCGCTTCGAATCACCGGCGCTCAGTGCCGGGCGGGCGGTACGCGAGGTGCGCAACATCGTGGCGGTCGCATCGGGTAAAGGCGGCGTCGGCAAGTCGACGACGGCCGTCAACCTGGCGCTCGCGCTCGCCAAGGAGGGCGCGAAGGTCGGCATCCTGGATGCCGACGTCTATGGCCCGAGCCTCGGCATCATGCTCGGTATTCCACCGGGTCGCCGGCCGCAGGTGCGCGACGAAAAGCTGTTTTTGCCGATCAAGGCGCATGGCATCGAAGCGATGTCGATGAGTTTTCTGGTGACGCGCGAGACACCGATGGTATGGCGCGGGCCGATGGCGTCGGGCGCACTCAATCAGATGCTCAATCAAACGGTGTGGGGGGGGCTCGACTATCTCATTGTCGACATGCCACCTGGCACCGGTGACATTCAACTGACGTTGTCGCAGCAGGCAGCCGTGGCCGGCGCGGTGATCGTCACGACGCCGCAAGACCTCGCGTTGCAGGATGCGATCAAGGGTATCGAGATGTTCCGCAAGGTGGACGTGCCGGTGCTCGGCATCATCGAGAACATGGCGATGTACCGCTGCCCAGAGTGTGGCCACGAGAGCCACATTTTTGGTGCGGGCGGAGGTGAGCGCACCGCGCAGCAGTACGGTGTGCCGCTACTCGCGACGTTGCCGCTGTCACCGACCATTCGCGCCCAGACGGATTCGGGCGTACCGACGATCGTCGCTGATCCCGACGGTGACGACAGTCGCGCTTATCGGCGAGCGGCGCGGTCGTTGGCGGCGCGTCTGTGGCAGATTGCGCGAAGCACCGGCACGCCGCCGGAGATTGCCGTCAGCGACGATTGAACATCGAGGAGAACACTGCGTGACGATCAAGTCGGACCGTTGGATTCGGCGCATGGCGGCGACGCGCGGCATGATCGAGCCATTCGAGCCGCGTCAAGTGCGGTTCGTGGGCGAGCAGAAAGTCATTTCCTTCGGTACGTCGAGTTATGGCTACGATGTGCGGTGTGCCGACCACTTCAAGGTGTTCACCAACATCTTTTCTGCGACTGTCGATCCGAAGGCATTCGATGAACGCAGCTTCGTCGACGTACGCGGCGACGTGTGCGTCATTCCGCCGAACTCGTTCGCGCTGGCGAGCACGGTGGAGTACTTCCGTATCCCGCCCGACGTGCTGACGCTATGCGTCGGCAAATCCACCTACGCGCGGTGCGGAATCATCGTCAACGTCACACCGCTCGAGCCAGAGTGGGAGGGGCACGTCACCCTCGAGTTCTCCAACACGACCAATTTGCCGGCGAAGATCTACGCCAACGAAGGGGTCGCGCAGATGCTGTTCTTCCAATCGGACGAGGCCTGCGAAGTGACGTACAAGGGCCGCGGCGGCAAATACCAGGGCCAAACCGGGGTCACACTGCCGCGCACTTGATTTCTCGCCTGCGAGGCGCCGGTCGCCTCCGAGGCAAAGTTCGCCTTCGAGGCGAACTAGCCGAGGTGCTGAGAGTCGTCCGCGCCGAGCACCACCTCACCGGATTTGGCTTTCGTGCCGAGCGGCACGATGTCGCCGATGCGCATCGGCTGCTCGCCGGCTTCGCCGAGGGTGCGCATAACGGCGTCGAAGTCGCCGGCGGCCACGCACAGGATGAAGCCGAGCCCGCAGTTGAAGGTGCGTAGCATCTCGGGCTCGCTCACGTTGCCGGCCTGTGCGAGCCAGCCGAACACCGCCGGTCGTGACCAGGTGTCGAGGTCGATGCGCGCCGCGACGTCGTCGCGGGCGAACATGCGCGGTACGTTGTCGAGAATACCGCCGCCCGTAATGTGCGCCATGCCGGCGATGGCGTGGGCACGATGGGTGGCGAGAACGGCCTTGGCATAGATGCGGGTCGGCGCAAGCAACGCATCGACGAGTTCGGGAGTGGCCGCAGCCTGGTCGCGCAAGATTCGCCGAATCAGGCTGTAGCCGTTCGAATGCGGCCCCGACGATGGCAGTCCGATCAGCACTGCACCGGGTACGACGCTGCTGCCGTCGACGATCTCGGCACGTTCGACCACGCCCACGCAAAAGCCTGCGAGATCATAGTCGCCCTCGCCGTAGAAGCCTGGCATCTCCGCCGTTTCGCCACCGACCAGCGCGCAACCGGCCAGCTCGCAACCTTCGGCAATGCCGACGATGACACGCTCGGCGACATCGACGTCGAGCCGACTCGTTGCGTAGTAGTCGAGGAATAGGAATGGCTCGGCGCCGGTGACCAGTACGTCGTTGGCGCACATCGCCACCAGGTCTTGGCCGACCGTGTCGTGGCGGTCGTGATCAATGGCGAGCTTCAGTTTGGTACCGACGCCGTCGGTGCCCGTCACCAGCACTGGTTCGCGATAACGATCGGGCAAAGTCGCGAGCGCGCCGAAGCCACCGATACCGCCGAGCACTTCCGGTCGGCGCGTGCGTTGAGTCGCCGGCAAGATGCGGCGTACGAGCGCTTCACCGGCATCGATGTCGACGCCCGCATCGCGATAGGTGAGCTGTCGGCTCAAGAGGCGCCCCACGCGCGTCGGCAAGCGGACGCGGAGTCTAGCAGATGGCAAGCCAGTTCATGCCATTGAGGCGCGCGAATTTCCGGTAAACTCTTGGCCATTCCCGATACGGCCCACCATGCGCACCGATCGAATGAGGAGAGGCGTTGGCATCGTCGTCGTAGTGAGTCTGCTCGCGGCTGCCGCTGTCACGCGGGCGCAGATCGTCGATTGGCTGTACGACGTCGAGGTGGTGATCAACGAGCGTACCGCACAAGCACGGGCTGATGCCGCCAGCGAGGCGCTCGGTGTCGCCCTCATGCGGCTGACCGGGTTGCCGGAGGTACCGACGGTTCCGAGCGTGGCCGAGGCGCTGCGCCACCCGGACCAATACTACGTGCAGTACGGCTTCACCGAGGAGCAGCTGGACGACGAGCGCATCACCCGGCTGCGCGTGCGCTTTGCGCCCAACTTGCTTCAGCGCTTGGTGTCGGAAGCGGGCTTGCCGCTGTGGAGTGCCAATCGTCCAGTGCTCATGATATGGGCGGCCGTGGATGGCGTCGACGGCGTCGAGATCCTTGCCGCCGACAGCCTACATCCGTTGGCCGCTGCGCTCGCCGATCACGCCAAGCTGCGTGGCCTGCCGATCGTGTTGCCGGCGATGGATCTCGACGACGAAGCTGCGGTATCGGTCGATGCAGTGCTCGGCGAAGTGACGGCAGTGTTGCGAGACGCAGCCGTGCGCTACGGCGCCGATGGCGTGCTCGTGTTGCGCGTGAGGGGTGATGAGACCTCCCGTTGGCGCTTGGCCGGCCGGCTGGCGTTGTTCGACGACGAGCGTGAGTTGGCCGCTAGCCGCGCAACGGTGGAAGAGATCGCCGCCGCTGCAGTCGATCCGGCAGTCGATGCCCTCGTGGCCCGGTATGCCGTGCGCGCGGGCGATCGCAATGTGCTTGCGCTGCGAGTCGAAGGCATCTCCGAGATCGGTCAGTACGCTGCCCTTGTGCAATATTTGGAACAGCTCGATTTCGTCGAGCGCGTATCGGTAGACCGTGTCGAACCTCACGTGCTGCATGTCTCGCTGGTGACGCAGACGCCTTGGGCACAGCTCAAAGACTTGTTCGACTTGGATGGCCGGCTGGTGGCGATGGCGGCGCCGTTTGCGCCACCCGAATCGGAGATTCCGATGCTGTGGCGGGATCGCACGCAATGACCGTTGCGCGCCACATCCCCAACGCGATCACGTTGGCGCGTGTACTGGCGGTTGCCCCCACCGCGTGGTTCCTCTGGACCGGTGCGTACGTGGAAGCCCTGTTGCTGATGGCCGTTGCTGGCGCGAGCGACGCAATCGATGGTTGGCTTGCCCGGCAATTCGATTGGGGTAGTCGATTCGGCGCCGCTGTGGATCCGTTGGCGGACAAGCTGCTGGTCGGCACGCTGTTCGTGGTGCTCACGGTCAAGGGTCACTTACCGTTGTGGGTTGCCGCTATCGCGGTCGGCCGCGACCTCGTCATCTTGAGCGGCGCGGGGGTGTATCGCTGGTTGTTCGGCCACATCGAGTTCGAGCCATCACAGCTCAGCAAGGCCAATACGCTCGTGCAGATCTTGGTGTGCTTGTTGTTGTTGCTCGATCTATGCCAGTTCACGGTGCTGAGCGACTTGCCCGCCGCGATCGCAAATCCCTGGGGAATTTGGTTGGTCGCGGTGCTTGGCGTGCTGTCCGGCATCGACTACGTGGTCACCTGGGGTCGCCGTGCGGTGCGTGAATCTCGGGCAAGCGCGTGAGCCAGATTCGCGAGCAGTTGGCGTTGCGTTTTCCGCTGCGTAGGCGCTGCACTTTCGTCGAGTTCGAGAGCGGCGCCAACGCCGAGTTAGTGGCCAGGCTAGCCGCACCCGTGACTGCGTTCCTCTGCGTCTGGATCGCCGGAGACGCCGGGTCGGGCAAGAGTCACCTGCTGCAGGCGAGTTGCGCGAGCGTCAACGCGCGCGGCGGCGCGGCCGCGTACGTGCCGCGCGAGCTGGTTGCCGAAGGCGCGCAAGTGTTCGATGGGCTGGAAGCCATGGACCGCGTCGCGATCGACGACATTGGCGATTGGCTAGGGCAGCCCGCAGTCGAGCGCGGCTTGCTAGCGCTCTACCAAGGGCTCCTCGACCGCGGCCGCTCGTTGGTGGTTGCCCATACCGACGTACCGGCGGCCGTTGCATTCGCGCTGCCGGATCTCGCGTCGCGGATGCGGGCCGCTGCAATCTTTCGCATTGCGCCACTCGATGACGAAGGACGCCTGCGGGTGATGACACGCACGGCGTCGGCGCGGGGCATGATGCTCGAACCCGGTGTGGCCGAGTACATATTGAGGCACGGACCGCGCAGCTTGGAGGCGCTGCTTGGCCTCGTCGACCGGCTCGACGCCAGGACCCTCGCACGACAGCGTCGGCTGACGGTGCCATTGGTGCGCGAGCTGCTGGACGAAATTCGAGACCCGCCCTCACCATGAACACGATCGTATTCACTGGCGGCGGCACCGCGGGTCATGTAATGCCGTCGCTGCCGCTGATGGCGGCATTCGCGGACCGGGGCTGGTCGGTCGCGTACATCGGCTCGAAGAGTGGACCAGAGGCGGAATTGGTGCAGTCGCGTGGCCATCCTTTCCATACCATCGCGGCAGGCAAGTTGCGTCGCTATGTGTCGCTCGAGAACCTCGTCGACGTGTTCAGGGTCGCCAAGGGCATCGCGCAAGCATGGCGGCTGCTCGGACGCCTTGCACCCGCAGTGGTCTTTTCGAAAGGCGGCTTCGTCAGCTTTCCGGTGGTACTCGCGGCTCGATTGCGCCGGATCCCCGTGGTCGCGCACGAATCCGACCTGACCCCGGGGCTCGCCAATCGCATGTCGCTGCCATTCGTGACGGCGCTCTGCACGACGTTCGCGCTGACGAATGTCACCGACCGCGCCAAGGCGATCGTGCATACCGGCACGCCGCTACGCGCCGATCTGATTGCCGGTGACGCGGACCGCGGACGTGCCTATCTGGGCGCCACGGCCAATCAATCGGTGCTGGTCGTGGTCGGCGGTAGCCTCGGCGCCGAGGCGATCAATCGCGTGGTGCGCGATGCCTTGCCCGCACTCACGGGCTGGTTCGTAGCGCATGTGTGTGGGCCAGGACGGCGCATCGAAGCGGCCGACGTAGCGGGCGTATATCGTCAGCTAGAGTTCGTCGGTGCGGAGTGGGGAGACGTGTTGGCCGCTGCCGATGTGGTGGTCAGCCGCGCCGGCGCCAACACGCTCTACGAACTCGTCGCGCTCCGCAAACCGCACGTCTTGGTCCCGCTGTCGCGTAGAGCAAGCCGCGGCGATCAGATCGAGAACGCGGCCTACGCCGAGGCAAACGGATGGAGCAAGGTCATCCAAGAAGAAGCGTTGACGGCCGAGGCGCTCGTCGAAGCGGTGGTGCAAGTGGTGGCCAATGCGGACACCTGGCGGCAGCGGATGGCCACGGCGGGGTTCGGTGACGGCACCTCGGCATTGCTCGAGGTCATCGCGCGTTATGCGCGGGTGGGTGTCAACACCTCGGTCAAGTAGTCCACGAATGCGCGCGTCTTTGGCGATTGGTGCCTGAACCTCGGGTAGCTGACCCACACTTGCTGATCGGGTAACGGGTAGTCGGCAAGCACTTGCTCGAGCCGCCCGCGGTCGAGATCGCCGCGTGCCACATACAGCGGCAAGCGGCCGATGCCCATGCCCTCGCGCAGCGCGTGAAAGGCCATGTCGACGTCGTTGACGACGATCCCTGCGCGGCCTGGGGTCGGCTCCTCACCGAGACCATGATGCGACTGGATGGCGATCAGTGCATGACTCGCCAGGTCCTCGACGCGCTGTGGGCGTCCACGCCGCTCGAGATATTGACGCGATGCGCACAGGATGACGCCGGTGCTGACCAGCGAATGCGACACCATGCGCTCGCTCGGAAGCGCCTCCAACGCAATCGACACGTCGAACGCATCGCGTGGCTGATGGGTGACCGTTTCCGAGAGCGTCAGATCGATCGCGAGTTCCGGATAGCGGTTCTGAAAACCGGAGAATATTCGCGCCAGAGCGGCGCGTCCGAAGAACGGCTCGGCGAGCACGCGTAGCCGGCCCTGCGGTACCGCGTCGAGCGCCTGCACCTCGTTTTCCACGTCTTCGAGGGCTTCCAGCACTTGCCGGCCGCGATCGTAGTAGCGTTGGCCGGCTTCGGTCGGCGCCACACTACGCGTGGTGCGCGCCAATAGCCGAGTGCCGAGGCGCGCCTCGAGCTGACTCACCTGGCGGCTGACGGCAGACGGCGTGAGGCCGAGCGCCCGGGCAGCACCCGTGAAGCTGCGATGATCGATGACCGCGACGAAAACCTTGAGCGGATCGAGACGACTCATTGCCACCTGTCGCGCGCGAGCGAGATCACTACAATACCCGCCTTTTCGCGCGAGGCTCGCACCGCCCATGTACAAGGTTCGCACTTTCAACCAGATCGCCGTGCGTGGTCTGGAACGCTTCCCGCGCGAAGGTTTCGAGGTCAGCTCGGAGACTGCCGACCCACACGCGATCCTGTTGCGCAGCCACAAGCTCGGTGCCGAGCACCTGACGCCGAGCCTGCGGGCGGTCGCGCGTGCTGGTGCGGGCGTCAACAACGTGCCCGTCGACCTCTGCACCTCGCACGGCGTAGTGGTGTTCAACACGCCTGGCGCCAACGCCAACTCGGTCAAGGAGCTGGTACTTGCCGCGTTGCTACTGTCGGCACGGGACGTGCTCGGCGGTATCGCGTTCGTCGATACCCTCGAACTGGTCGATCATGCCGAGCTGGATCGTCGCGTCGAGGCAGAAAAGAAGCGCTTTGCCGGTCAGGAACTGTATGGCAAGACCCTCGGTGTGGTCGGCCTCGGCGCCATTGGCTCGTTGGTCGCGGAAGCGGGCTTGCGGCTCGGCATGTCGGTGCTCGGCTACGATCCGGCAATCTCGGTCGAGGCGGCATGGCGGCTGCCGAGCGACGTGCAGCGCATGGAGCATCTGCACACGTTGTTTGCGCGCGCCGACTTCGTGTCGTTGCATGTGCCGCTGTTGGACGCGACACGACACCTTGTGAACGCCGAGTCGCTGAAGTCGTTCCGTGCCGGTGCGGTGCTGCTCAACTTCGCGCGCCAAGAGATCGTCGACGAGGAGGCGGTTGCCACCGTACTCGAGGCGGGCAAGTTGCGCGGCTACTTCTCCGACTTTCCGTCCACGGTGTTGCGCGGTGTGCGCGGTGTGCGTGCCACGCCGCACCTCGGCGCCAGCACCGCCGAAGCGGAGGAAAACTGTGCCGTGATGGCGGCCGATCAGCTGGTCGATTTCCTGCGCAACGGCAACATCCGCAATTCCGTCAACTTTCCGTCGGTGGCGCTCGAGCGCACCGAAGGCGTACGCGTCGGCGTCACCAATCGCAACGTGCCTGGCATGCTCGGCAAGGTCATGTCATTGCTCGCAACGCGCGACATCAACGTGATCGACATGATCAACAAGAGCCGCGGTGACGTGGCTTACAACTTGATCGACATTGCAGCACCGCCACGGCCGGAGTTGATCGCAGAGATCAATGCCATCGACAGCGTAATCAACGTGCGCGTGTTCGAAAGCTGAGCTTTACGCCGCGGACGGCGGACGTGCGCCGTGGCGATAGCCGCGGCGGGCTTGGCGTGCAGCGAATCGTTCAGGGGCAACGGTGGCCAGTTCCGCCTTGGTGAACGGCGCGAAGGATCCGCCGAGTCGCTCGGCCGCGATGGCGGCGCCCATCGGTGCGGTCGCGCTGCCGTTCGAGCCATGTGCCAAGTTGACGTAGATCCGCGTGCTGCCCGCCAGCGCGCCGATCACGGGTAACCGATCGGACGCGATTCCGCGCACGCCGCGCGCAGATCCAATGACGCGGATGTCGGCCGGCCGACCCGTGATACGGGTGAAGAAGCGTGCGGCGCGCGTGATGTTGAAATCGCGTGCGCGGGACTCGGACCACGGCCGCTGCTCGTAGCTGGCGCCTATGGCGAGCGACTGGCGGGAGGTTGGCGCGAAGTATCCGTCGCCGAAGACCGGCATGGCGAGGTGAGGTGTTGCCGCCGCGACCTCCAACTGCCCCCATACGGGCAGCACTTCGAGTGCGGCCGCCGCGAGGCACTCGGGCACGACGTTGGTGGCTACCACCACCGCATCCGCGCGCAAGCGGCCGTGCTCGAGCGTCAACTCCACACCGTCGTCGTCCGCCGCAATGTGGATGACGGTATCGGCCCGCCGTTCCACAGTGACCTGTGCGGCGACGTGCGCCGCCAGCACATCGGTGGCCAAAGGGCGGCTGCCTGGGAAGTAGAGCGCGCTCTCGCTGACCGGCAGGCCCAACAGACTCGACGCCGAGCTCGGATCGACGCGGCGCAGCCACGGGCCCGCGTCGGCGAAGGCGTCGGCGATGCGGTTCATGCGCTCGCGATCGAGGTTCGGACCGCAGAACTGCAGCGCCCCGGTTGCGGCGATGCCGCGCCAGCCGTAGTAATCGGCGGCGTCGAGATAGGCAGCGCGCCGCAGACGGCTCACCGGTCTGTCGTCGGCCATCAGCCGGGTATGCAGCACGATGCCCGGCAGGTGTGTGCGGGCGGGATGCGTCTCGATCAAGGTGGAGTGGATGCCGGCTTGGGTTAGCGCATCGCACGTGGTGATCCCGGCGAGCCCGGCGCCAACGACCGCGACGTGCCGGCATGGCCGCCGCGCCGCGGCGAAATCGCCGTCGAAACGGCCGGCCAACGTGTGGCGCTTGTGGGGTCGCTGGTCGATGCGCGTCATGCGAAACCCGGCCGCCTCGAGCGTGCGCCGCACCGCACCAGCGGCGGTGAAGGTGGCGATGCCGGTGCCGGCGGTGGCAGTACGGGCAACGCCTCCAATGACGGTCGAAGACCAGCAGTCGGGATTGCGGCGTGGGTCGAAACCATCCAGTAACCAGCCGTCGAAGGGCGCGTTCATGCGACCGTCGAGATCATCGAGCCCGGCCTCGACGGTGCCGAGGTAGAGCGACAGCAGTACGCGCCCGCCGGCCATGCGGCGACGGTGCCAGCCGGGCAGGGGGGGTGGGTACTGCGCGGCGAGAGCGCGGTAGCACGGCAAGGTGCGCGCACGCCGCGCCGCTAGCGCGGCAAACGCGCCGGGATCGATCGGTCGTGCCTCGAAACTCACCCAGTGCAAGGTCGCCGACGGTGGTGCCAGGGCGACGAAGCGGTCGGCGGCGACCGCGAAATTGAGCCCAGTACCGAAGCCGATCTCGCCGATGCGCAAGGTATGCGCGGTGGCTGCTGCCGCTGCGCGCGCATCGAATGCGAGTGGGCCCAGAAACACGCGCTCGACCTCGGCGGCGCCATCGGCAGCGTGATAGATGTCGCCGAACTCGGCGGAGCGCGGCTGGTCGTCCTGCCAGCGCAGCCGCGCCGTGGGCAGCGTCGGACGGCTCACTCGCCGGTCGCCACCGGCCGCGTCGGCTCGGTGATCCACTCGCTCCAGGAGCCGGCATAGAGCGCCGGGGCCGGCAGGCCGGCGTGACACATGGCGAGCACGTTGTGGCAGGCCGTGACACCGGAGCCGCAGTACATCACGGGCTTTGCCTCGGCCGCCGCAACGGCGACGAATCGCCGGCGCAGGGATTCGGGGGGCAGAAAATGCTGGTCGGCGTCGAGATTGTCTTCGAACGGCAGCGAGATGGCGCCCGGGATATGACCGGCCACCGGATCGATGGGCTCCACCTCACCGCGAAAACGGGGCGCAGCACGTGCGTCGATGGGCTGGAAAGCGGCGGTGCTGCGCAACAAGTCGGCGGCGGTCACCAAATCGACGAGCGGTGCGCCGCGCTCGAAGTCGCCGGACACCGGCGTCGCGGCGCGGTCGCTCAGGGTACCGCCGGCGTCACGCCAGGCGGCCAGCCCGCCATCGAGCAGTGCGACTGCGCGGTGCCCGAGCCAGCGGATGAGCCACCATGCCCGGGCGGCGAACGCACCGCTATCGGCGTCGTAGACCACTATTTGCTGGCCGCGCCGGGCACCCCAGCTGCGCAGGCGCGCGGCCAGGGCATCGGGGTCCGGCAGCGGATGACGGCCGGTGTGTCCAGGGCGGTACGCGCCGGCGAGGTCCGTTTCCAAGTCGGCGAACATGGCGCCAGGGAGGTGCCCCGTGGCGTAGGCGGCGCGGGCCCGCGCCGGCTCGGCGAGGTCGGCCCGGGCGTCGAGCACCAGCACGGCGTCACCGAACTCGACGAGCGCGGCTAACGCCTTGGCATCGATCAGGGTCTCGAAATCGGCTCTCGGTGCCACCATTTCATGACTCACTTCGCATCCGCGCCCAGCGCTGGCCGACCGACGTCTCAGGACGCGCGGCCGCCGCACCGGCTGCCGGCGGGGTTGCCTATACTACGGGGCATCGGCACCAATGCTGCGGTGGCAATTTCGGGTTCGAGTTGTCACAATCCGGCGCGCTTAGACAACCACGCGCCTGTAAAGGGAGAGGTAACGAGTGGAATTGATTGTTTCGCTGTTGAGCGGCGGCTTGCTGCAAGCCTCGGTGACGACCATGGTCGTATTCACGCTCATCGCAACGCACGTCACGATCGTCGCGGTGACGGTGTATCTGCACTCGGCGCACCGGTCGCTCGAGCTGGGTGCACCGCTGAAGCACTTCTTCCGCTTCTGGCTGTGGCTGACCACGGGCATGACCACCAAGGCGTGGACCGCGATCCACCGCAAACACCACGCCGTCTGCGAGACGCCCGACGATCCTCATAGTCCACAAATCTTCGGTATCAAAAAAGTGCTGCTGGAAGGCGCAGAGTTGTACCGTGCGTCGGCCAAGGATCAGGAACTGTTGAAGCGCTTCGGCAAGGGCACGCCAGATGATTGGCTGGAGCGCAATGTATACACGCCGCATTCGGCCATGGGGGTCACCCTACTGGCACTCATCGATGTGGCGTTGTTCGGCGCTGCCGGTCTCACCGTGTGGGCGGTACAAATGCTCTGGATTCCGGTGCTCGCCGCGGGCGTCATCAACGGCATCGGTCACTTCTGGGGTTATCGAAATTTCGAGTGTCCCGATGCGGCGACCAACATCTCGCCGTGGGGCATCTTGATTGGTGGCGAGGAGCTGCACAACAACCATCACACGTATCCGAACTCCGCCAAGCTGTCGGTGAAGCCTTGGGAGTTCGATATGGGCTGGTTCTGGATACGCCTCTTCCAAACGGTCGGCCTCGCCAAGCCGCTCAGCACGGGACCGGTGGTGCAGCGTGTCTCCGGCAAGCACGCCATCGACATCGATACAGCCTGGGCGGTGTTGAACGACCGCTTTCGCATCATGGCCGATTACGCGGAACAGGTGATGGCGCCGCATGTGCGCGCCGAAGCCCAGCGCATCGGTGTCAGCGCCAATGGTCTCTTCAAGCGTGCCAAGTCGCTGCTCATGCGCGATGAGGCGCTGGTCGACGAAGCCGAACGCGCGCAGATCTCGAAGCTCGTCGACGTAAGCCCGGTCTTGAAAACGCTCTACGAGCGGCGCCTCGCGCTGCAAGCGGTATGGGCCAAGCGCGGCGGTGACGCAGAAGTGATGCTGGCCGCGTTCAAGCAATGGTGTCACGATGCCGAAGCGACCGGCATCCAAAGCCTGCGCGACTTCGTTGCCGAGTTGAAGTCCTACACCATTCCGAAGCTGGCAACCGCCTAACCGAGGGGGCGGGTCACACCGGCCCCCAGCACTACATCCGATCGACCGTGGCGATGCCAAGCAGGCTCAAGCCGTGCTCGAGCGTGTCGGCGACGCGTCGGCACAGCACGAGGCGTGAGTCGCGCGTGGTCTTATCCGGTGCATTCAGTACCGGGCACTGTTCGTAGAAACGCATGTAGCTGCCCGCCAGTTCCATCAAGTAGGCACACAACAAATGTGGCGTGGCGTCGCGTGCCACGTCGGTGAGCGTTTCGTCATAGCGTGCAAGTGCAAGTGCAAGTGCGCGTTCCGCTTCTTCGGTAATGACAACCGGTGCATCGATCGCCTCGCGAGCGATACCGCCACGCCTGAAGAGGCTCACGATGCGCGTCACTGCATACTGAAGATAGGGTGCTGTATTGCCGTCGAAGGACAGCATCGCGTCCCAATCGAAAACGTAGTCGCTGGTGCGATGCTTGGATAGATCCGCGAACTTCACTGCACCGATCCCGACCGCCTTTGCGATTTCACGGCGCTCGGGCTCCGGCAGCGAGGGGTTCTTCTCGGTCACCAGTGCGAACGCCCGTTGCTCGGCTTCGTCGAGTAACGCCGCCAGCTTGACGACCCCACCCTCGCGGGTGCGGAACGGTCGACCATCCTTGCCCAGCATGGTGCCGAATGGGTGGTGCTCGAGGCTGCACGACTCGTCGACGAAACCAGCCGTGCGCGCCAGCGCGAATACCTGTTTGAAGTGCAGACTCTGCCGTACATCGACGAAATACAGCACGCGGTCGGCGTGCAGTGCGCCACACCGATAGGAGATTGCGGCGAGGTCGGTGGTGGCATACAGGTAACCGCCGTCGGTCTTCTCGACGATGATGGGCAGCGGTCCGTCCTTGCCTTGGAATTCGTCGAGAAATACCACCTTGGCACCGTCCGACACGGTCAGCAGACCTTGCTGCTGCAAGCGGGCGACGATCCCCGGCAGTGCATCGTTGTAGGCACTCTCGCCTTTCACGTCGCTGGCTGACAGTTGCACGCCGAGGCGGTCGTAAATGGCCTGGCAGTGGCCGAGCGAAATATCGAGAAACGCACGCCACCGAGCGCGGATGTCGGCGTCGCCCGACTGCAGCGCCACCACCCGTGCCCGGGCGCGTTCCGCAAACGTCGGATCGGCGTCGAAGCGCTGCTTCGCCGCCTGATAGAACACCTCCAGATTCTCGAGTTCGTCGGAGTCTTCGCCGGTTTCCTCGAGATGTGCGATCAGCATGCCGAATTGGGTGCCCCAATCGCCGAC
>QJXZ01000248.1 GCA_003248125.1 Gammaproteobacteria bacterium
CGCGGGCGGTGATGCACCGCGGTGGAGCACTGCCGCCGTGGCGGACGCGTTCTCCAAGCTCGAGAAGGAGATCGTGCGTCAACGCGTGTTGAATGGCGACCCAAGAATCGACGGCCGCGACCTACGCACGGTGCGACCAATCAGCATCGAAGTCGGCGTGTTGCCGAAGACCCACGGTTCGGCATTGTTCACTCGTGGTGAGACCCAGGCGATCGTGGTGGCTACGCTCGGCACGTTGCGGGATTCCGCGATCGTCGATGCATTGGAAGGCACGTTCAAGGATCAGTTCCTGCTGCACTACAACTTCCCGCCGTTCAGCACCGGCGAGGCGGGCATGATGGGCGGGCCGAAGCGCCGCGAGATCGGTCACGGCCGGCTGGCGCGTCGTGGTGTCGCCGCGGTGTTGCCGGATCCCGAGGCATTCCCGTACACGCTGCGGGTAGTCTCCGAGATCACCGAGTCGAACGGCTCTAGCTCGATGGCGAGCGTCTGCGGTACTTCGCTGGCCTTGATGGATGCCGGTGTCCCCGTGCGCGCGCCCGTCGCCGGAGTTGCGATGGGCCTCGTCAAGGAAGGCAATCGCTACGCAGTACTCACCGACATTCTCGGCGACGAGGACCACTTGGGCGACATGGATTTCAAGGTGGCGGGCACAGCGCGCGGTGTGACCGCGCTGCAGATGGACATCAAGATCCAGGGCGTTACCGATGAGATCATGGAGGTGGCGCTCGAGCAGGCACGTGAGGCGCGGCTGCACATATTGGGCGAGATGAACAAGGTCATCTCGGAGTCGCGACCGGCGTTGTCGGACAACGCGCCAGCCATGACGCTCCTCAAGGTCAATCCGGAGAAGATCCGCGACATCATCGGCAAGGGCGGTGCAACGATCCGCGCGATCGTCGACGAAACGGGTGCCGAGATCGACATTCAGGACGACGGCAGTGTGCGCATCTACGCAGGTAATGCAGCGTCGAAGAACGCCGCGGTCGATCGCGTCATGGCGATCGCGGCGGATGCGGAGATCGGCAAGGTATACCGCGGGCGCGTGGAGCGCATCGTCGACTTCGGTGCGTTCGTCAACATCCTGCCCGGCAAGGATGGCCTCGTGCATATCTCGCAGATCGCCGACGAACGCGTGGAAAAGGTGACCGACTACCTATCGGAAGGCCAAGAAGTCGATGTCGTCGTACTCGATGTCGACCAGCGCGGTCGCATCAAGCTCAGTATGAAGGAAGTCGCGAACTATACGACTGCGGCCGGTTGATCCGGATTGTCGAGATTGCCGGAGCGGCCGTAGCCGACTGCCGCTAGCTCGGTTTCACTGCGTGACACCGAGCTAGGTTAGGGCAGTTGGCACGCCGCCTTGCCGCGACACAACTGCGTCCGAACGATGCCATGGCGAGCGAGCTCGCTCCCACTAGACGCTCGAGCTGTGGTGGCGGCCTTGGCCGCGGCATTAGCCGGCGCGGTTCTTGACTAGATCCTCAACCACGCTCGGATCTGCGAGCGTGGTGGTGTCGCCCAAATTCGATACGTCGTTGGCGGCGATCTTGCGCAATATCCTGCGCATGATCTTGCCGGAGCGCGTCTTCGGCAGACCGGGTGCCCACTGAATCACGTCGGGTTTGGCAATCGGGCCGATCTCTTTGCGAACCAGCTCCAGCAACTCCTGGCGCAGGGCGTCCGATGGCTGCATGCCGGTCATGAGCGTGACATAGGCATAGATTCCCTCACCCTTGATCTTATGCGGAAAGCCGACGACCGCAGCTTCGGCGACGGCATCGTGCAGAACGAGTGCACTCTCCACTTCTGCGGTGCCCATACGGTGACCGGAAACGTTCATCACGTCGTCGACGCGGCCCGTGATCCAGTAGTAACCGTCTTTGTCGCGGCGCGCGCCGTCGCCCGTGAAATAGAAACCCTTATAGGTGGAATAGTAGGTGTCGATGACGCGCTGGTGGTCGCCGTATACGGTACGTATCTGGCCCGGCCAGCTCGCCGTGATCACGAGATTGCCGGCCGCTTCCATGCTCTCGATGATCCTGCCGTTTTCATCGACCAGTGCCGGTTGCACGCCGAAGAACGGCACGGTCGCGGAACCGGGTTTGAGATCGATGGCGCCGGGTAGCGGCGAGATCATGATGCCGCCTGTTTCGGTCTGCCACCACGTATCGACGATCGGGCAGCGCCGCTCGCCGACGACGTTGTAGTACCACTCCCATGCTTCCGGATTGATCGGTTCGCCAACGGAGCCAAGCAGCTTCAAGGAAGCGCGCTTCGTCTGTTTCACGAACTGGTCGCCTTGCCCCATGAGCTGGCGAATGGCGGTCGGCGCGGTATAGAAGATGTTGACGTTGTGCTTGTCGATGACTTGCCAAAAGCGCGATGCGTCCGGATAGGTTGGGATGCCTTCGAACATCAGTGTGGTGGCGCCGTTGGCCAGCGGACCGTAGACGATGTACGAATGTCCCGTGACCCAGCCGACGTCGGCCGTGCACCAATAGATGTCGCCGTCGTGATAGTCGAATACGTATTTGTGCGTGACCGCTGCTTGCAGCAGATAGCCGGCAGTGCCGTGTTGCACGCCCTTCGGCTTTCCGGTCGAGCCCGATGTGTAGAGAATGAAGAGTGGGTCTTCGGCACCCATGTGCTCGGGTTCGCAGTCGGCACTCTGAGACTCGACCAGCTCGTGGTACCAGATGTCGCGCCCTTCTCTCCAAGGCACATCACGGCCCGTGCGTCTTACCGTGAGCACGGTGGTTACGTTGGGACAGGACTCGAGCGCCGCTTCGGCGTTGGCTTTGAGCGGCACGGTCTTGCCGCCCCGGATGCCTTCGTCGGCGGTGATCAGCGTGCGGCAATCGGAATCGAGGATACGGTCCTTGAGCGACTGCGGTGAAAAGCCTCCGAACACCACCGAGTGAATAGCGCCGATGCGAGCGCACGCGAGCATGGCGTAGGCCGCCTCCGGAATCATGGGCATGTAGATGCAAACGCGGTCGCCGCGCCGAACACCACGAGCCTTGAGTGCGTTGGCAAGCCGGCAGACATTGGCGTGCAACGTGGCGTAGGTGATGGCGCTCGATTCCGTTGGATCGTCACCCTCCCAGAGGATGGCGGTCTGCTGCGCGCGCGTCGGCAAGTGGCGGTCGACACAGTTGTAGCAGACATTGAGCTCGGCGCCGTCGAACCAGGAGAACATGCCGTTCTCGAAGTTGGCATTCGAGACCGCCTGCCAAGGCTTGTAGAAACTCAAGAAAGAGTTGGCTTGCTCGGCCCAAAATGCATCAGGGTCGGCAATCGACTGCGCGTACATCGAGCGGTACTTTTGCGCATCGATGTGTGCGGTACGCTTCAGGTGCTCGGGAACCGGGTGCATTTGGATTTCGATCATGGGTACTTTCGCCTTCTAACGATGGTCTCGATCAAGCGGCGCGTCGGATTGGTCATGCTCGTGGCGGCACCTGCCGTGAGCGTTCCATGCAGCGAGTCGGCAATCGTCTTACCGAGTTCAACGCCCCACTGATCGAACGGATTGATGCCCCAAATGATACCTTGGCAGTAGACCTTGTGTTCGTACAGCGCGAGCAGAGCGCCCAGTGAACCCGGCGAGATTGCATCGAGCACAATGATGGTAGAGCCGCGATGGCCGGGCATCGCGCGATGGGGGTCGTCGGCATGACGGCCCACGAGCAACGCCTCGGCTTGCGCGAGGCAGTTCGCGAGCAGCCAGTCGTGATGTGCACCGAGATCGCGACCCGCGCGCAGGCTGACCACGAAATCGGCGCTGAACGCACGCGTGCCCTGATGCAGAAATTGATGGAAAGCATGTTGCCCGTTGGTCTCTTCACCGCCCCACACCACCGCGGCGGTTTGTAGATCGACCTTGGTGCCGTCGCCTCTAACGGATTTACCGTTGCTCTCCATTTCCAACTGCTGGAGATAGTCGGGTAGATGCCGCAAGCCGTGGGCATACGGCATCACCACGTGTGTCTGCGCACCCAGGAAATTGAGATTCCAGATGCCAATCAGCGCAAGCAGGATGGGGAGGTTGCGTTCGCTCGGCGTGTTGCGCGCGTGTCGGTCCATGGCGCGTGCACCTTGGAGAAATTCGCGGAACGCAGTACTGCCGGCGTGGATTGCGATGGGTAGTCCGACCGACGACCACACCGAATAGCGACCGCCAACCCAATCCCACATCGGCAGTATCGCGTCCGCGGAAATGCCGTATGCCGTTGCGGCGTCGATGTTGCTCGTGACCGCAAGCATGTGGTGTTGGATGACGTCCGGTGCGCCGGTGCGCTCGATGAACCACGCGCGGACCGACTCGGCATTGATACGGCTTTCGACGGTCGCGAACGACTTCGAGACAATCACGAACAACGTCGTTTCCGGACTGACATCGCGCAGGATTTCGAGGGCTGCGGTGCCATCGACGTTCGCGAGGAAGTGGCAACGCGGTGCACCCCACGTCGCTGGCAATGCTTCGGTGACCAAGGCCGGGCCGAGGTACGATCCTCCGATACCGATGTGCACCACGTCGCGAATCGCTTTGCCGGAATAGCCGCGCCAGTCGCCGCTGCGGATGCGTTCGGCTATCGCCAACATGCGTTGCCGTTGCGGTTCGATGGTCGATTCGACGAGCGCGTGTTCCCCTATCTCTGCACGCAACGCCGTGTGCAACGCGGGACGATGTTCTGTGACGTTGACTGCACCGCCTGTCATGAGGGTGTCGAGCGATTCGCGCAGTCGTAGCGATTGGCTCAGATCGACGAGGGCGTCGAGCGTGGCGCCATCCATGCGCTGTCTCGAGAAGTCGACGGTCAAGCCGGCCGTGCTGATGCACATTCGTTCGAATCGACCGGCGCCATCGACCATTTCCTCGAGAGGTATCTCGATCACGTGCCGAGCGTGATCGCCCAATCGTTGCCAAATCACGTGTTGGGTGACGGAGGTGCTCATGACTGGCGCGCGAGCAAGTTGTCGATCAGCCGCGCCTTGCCGAGCCGGGCTGCAGCCAGAACGACGAACGCATGATCGTTCGCGTGGGGTGCCGCGAGTGTATGCGGATTGCGAATGGCTATGTAGTCGGTGCGAAATCCAGCGCTGTCCAGCGTGTGCGTCGCGTCGGCCTCGAGGTGCGCGAAGTCGCGGTCGCCGCCGAGCAGTGCTGCGACGACGTCGCGCAGCGTTGCTGCCAACGTGGGCGCAATCAGGCGCTCTGAAGCACTCAGATACTGATTGCGGCTCGACAATGCGAGGCCGTCCGGCGCCCTGACCGTGGGCACACCTTCGATCATCACGGGCACGTCGAGATCACGAACCATGCGCCGAATCAGCGTCAGTTGCTGATAGTCCTTCTCGCCGAAATATGCGTGCGTCGGTCGTACCAAATTCAACAATTTGAGAACCACGGTAGTGACGCCGTCGAAGTGTCCGGGGCGGTTCCTGCCGCACAAGATGTTCGAAAGCTCGGGTACGGTGACGCGCGTCAATCGTTCGCGCCCATCGGGGTACATCTCCGTATCGCTGGGTGCGAACACGAGGTCGACATCGAGAGCGGCGAGCAGTTCGACGTCTTCGTCGAGAGTCCGTGGGTAACTCCCGAAATCCTCGTTGGGGCCGAACTGCAACGGATTGACGAACACGGTCACGACCGTCGAATCGCACTCGACGCCGCTGCGACGGGCGAGCGCAACGTGCCCTTCGTGCAGATTGCCCATGGTCGGTACGAGGCCGACCGATCCACGCGCTCGCATTCTCGTGAGCAGATCGTCGAGTTCCGTGCGCGTGCGACAGACGTGCATGTCACACGAAGCTGTGTTCCAAGGCGGGAAACGATTTCTCGCGAACCGCCTTGGCGTAGGCTTGGAAGGCACCTGGTATGCCGGTGGCGCTTTCGGCCAAGAAATTCTTCACGAACTTCGGCACTTTGATGTTGGGCGGAGTGATGCCGAGCAAGTCGTGCATGACCATGATTTGACCGTCGGTTTCCGGACCGGCACCGATTCCGATCACGGGAATGTCGAGTGCTTGGGTGATCTCGGCGCCCAGCGAAACCGGCACGCACTCGAGGAGCAGCAGCGACGCACCGGCCCTTTGCAGGGTCAATGCTTCCTCGAGCATGCTGTGCGCTTGATCTGGGTCGCGGCCTTGGACGCGATATCCGCCGATTCGGTTGATGGACTGCGGGGTCAAGCCCATGTGTGCGCACACGGGAATGCCGCGCTCGGTGAGCATCCGTGTGGATTCGGCGAGCCAGGCACCACCCTCGAGCTTCACGGCGTGCGCGCCGGCCCGCATCAGCGCGGCGGCGCTCTGCAGGGACTGCTTCTCGTCTGCGTACGACATGAATGGTAGATCCGCCATGATCAGCGACCCGCGGTTACCGCGTCGCACACAATTCATGTGATAGACCATGTCGTCCATGGTCACGGGGAGCGTACTTTCGTGCCCCTGGAGAACCATGCCGAGAGAATCGCCGACCAGGATGACTTCGATGCCCGCGGTGCTGATGAGTTCGGCGAACAGTGCATCGTAGGCAGTCAACGCGGCAAACTTCTCGCCGCGTTGTTTGCGGCGATTGAGTGTGCTGAGCGATACCGACTGACGATTCGATTGGCTACTCATGTCAGATCAACGTGGGATGCGGGTTGAAGAACTGTCGGGTGCCGTTCATTCGAGACACGTGCTCGACTAAGGCAACGAAATGATTTTCGTTGTGCGCGAGATCGATTTCAGATGCGTTGACGATCAGCAGTGGTGAGTCGTCGTAGAAGTGAAAGAACCTGGCGTACGCATCGATTAGGCTTTCGAGGTAGCTCGAGTCGATGTGTTGCTCGGATGGGACACCACGGCGGCGGATGCGTTCGATCAGCACCCGGGAAGGTGCTTGTAGATAGATGACGAGATCCGGCGTGGGCACCGTAATGGCGAGTTTGTCGTGAATCTGCTGATACAGCCCGAACTCGTCGGCGTCGAGGGTGATCTCGGCAAACAACTTGTCTTTCTGCAACAAGAAATCCGCCACCACGCTCGGCGAGAAGAGATCGCCCGAACCGAGCTCATTCAGCTGCCGAACACGGTCCAACAAAAAGTAGAGTTGCGTCGGCAGCGCGTGCTTGCCGCGCTCTCGGTAGAAGCGATCGAGAAATGGATTTTCTTCGACGGGCTCCAGCATCAAAGGGTGGCCGAACGTGTCCGCAAGGCGCCTTGCCAACGTCGTCTTGCCGACGCCGATGGGTCCCTCCACCACCACGTATCGCGGAATTTCCAAATCTCGGAGACGGGACGAAGGCGAGATCATGTTGGCCGCTTCGAGCGCTTGCGACGTCATGATGGAGAACGCCGCGTGGTGGTTCAAGCGGGGCGACGGCGGCGCCGGCGGCGCCGGCGTTGACCTCCGGGATTGCCGCCGACTGCTTGCCTCAGCTCGTTGCGGCGCGCCTCGTCCGCGGTCTGAAATTCGGTCCACCAATCGGCGAGTTCCCGCTCGACCTCGCCGGCGCCGGCGCGCAGCAACAAGAAGTCGTACGCCGCGCGGAAGCGCGGATGACTCATCAGCTTGGCGATGCCCTTCAGCTGACGTGACTCGAGTCGTGGCTGCAGCAACCACGTTTCGCGCACGAACTGTGAGAAGCGGCGCGGCACGGCGATGATGTCGTTCTGATCCTTGAGCACCTCGAGGCTGGCAGCTTCGCGAGCATCGACCAACGGCATCTCCTCGCTCAAGCGAGCGAGGCGGTCCCGGTAGGTGTCCCACAGCAGCACGGCGATGAGGAAACCGGGCGTCACCGGCTTGTCTTCCGCCACGCGGATGTCGGTGCCCCGCATCGCGTCGTCGATGAGGCGCAGGGTATGTTCCGAGACGTCGTGATCGGGGAACAACAACTCGGCCAACTGGTAGCGGCGCAGCAGCGTCCAGCTGGCTTGAGCATGACCGAGCAGAAACAGCTTGCAGACCTCGTCGAACAACCGCGCCGGGGCGACGGCGTTGATCAGATAGGCAGCGCCGGGAATCGCGGCGTCGGTATCTTCGTCCAGAGTGAACCCGAGCTTGGCCGCGAAGCGAATGGCGCGCAGCATGCGCACAGGATCTTCGCGCAGGCGAATGTTGGCGTCGCCGATCAGGCGCAGATGTCGTTCCTTGAGATCGTCGAAGCCGCCGACGAAATCGAGCAGCACTTCATCGATCGGGTCGTAGTACAGGGCGTTGAGGGAGAAGTCGCGCCGAAACGCGTCCTCGTCGATCGTGCCCCAAACGTTGTCGCGCAGGATCAAACCATCGGCAGTTCGCGCCGAGCTGCGGTCCGAGAGTTCCCGGCGGCTGCGGGCTTCGACGACGTCGTCATCGTCGATCTGGCGACGGAAGGTGGACACCTCGATGACCTCGCGACCGAAGCGCACATGGGCGATGCGGAAGCGGCGGCCGATCATGCGTGCGCGACGAAAGGTGCGCTGCACCTCCTCGGGGGTGGCATTGGTAGCGACGTCGAAGTCCTTCGGCTGAATGCCGAGCAGCATGTCGCGCACGCAGCCGCCGACCAGATAGGCATCGAAGCCCTGCTCGCGCAGACCACGAACGACGGACATGGCAGCGTCGTCGACCAGTTGAACAGCGATGCCGTGCTGGTCTCGATGCATGCGCTTAGGTTCGACGGGGTGAGCGGTCTCGGCGGCTGCGCGGAGACCGTCCGAAGACGTCATGACAGTCGGGTTCCCCCAGACGCGAAGGTGAGCATGGTAGCAGATGACCGTGCGGCCGGCCGCCTATCGCCGCGGTTCAATGGGCTCGCTGCGGAACGGCTGGTTGGCCCAGAGTGACGGGAGTTGCCGTGAGCCGGGCCCGTTTCGTTCGGGGCTCAGCGCCGCGGCCCGCGCTTGCGTGTCGTTCGACGCGGAATGTTGAGCCGTTGGCGGCGTTCCCACAGGCTCTTGCGGCTAATGCCCAGCTTCGCAGCCAGCTCGGTCTCGGTGAGTTCGTCTTCGTGGTCGAGCACGAAGCGCACGAAATAGTCCTCGAGCGTGGTGGCTTCCTCCTCGACAACCGCCGCCGGTGGCCGTGCTGGCGCCCCGGCATTGATTGCCAGTAGTTCCGGCCCGATCGCTTCATCAGTGGCGAGAATCACCGCGCGCTCCAAGACATTCTCGAGTTCGCGGACGTTCCCAGGCCATTGGTAGCTCGCCATGAAACGCAACGCGTCGGCGGCCAGGACCGGCTCAGGACGTGCCAGCCGCGTACAGATGCGCGTAAGTAGGTGGTCGGCGAGCAGCGGCAGGTCTTCCAGGCGTTCGCGCAGCGGCGGCAGCTCGACCAAGTTCTGATGCATCTGCGCAAGCAGCGTGGCGGAGAACGCACCATCGTCGGCCAGGCGCTCGAGGTCGTGCTGGCTGGTCGCAATCATCCGCGGCCGCTCGGTATCGGCGCGTTCGAGAAACACATCGACGAGTCGCGCCTGTGCGACTTTCGGCAACTGACTCACCTCGTCCAGCAACAGCGAGCCACCTTGTGCGGTATCCACGAGGCCCCGGCGTGCATCGGAATGCGCGGCACGACCGTCACCGAATAGTTCTGCTTCGATCAACTCGGCGGGCACCACCGCACAGTTGATCGTCACGAAGGCGGCTTGGCGCCGTTCGCTCGCATCGTGAATGGCGCGCGCCGCCAACGCCTTGCCCGTGCCCGGTTCGCCACGCACGAGCACAGCACCCTCAGCGGCCGCTACTGCATCGATACGGGCCAGCAGCGCGTGCATCGAGGCGCTGTCACCGACCATACTCGCACGGGCCGCGGACCGCGCCTGGTCGGCTCTCACCCGAGCACCCAGCTCGCCCTGAATGGCGCCGATCAGTTCTTGCGGCTCGATGGGATCGACGAGGTAGTTCGCGGCACCCGCCTTCATTGCCGCGACCGCGTCTCGCACCGCACCGTGCGCCGCTACAACGATCAGCGGCACGGCTGCTCTGCGGCAGACGTTGAAGACGTTGGATCGATTGGCATGCCCGCGCACGACGACGAGATCAACGGTGGATAGTCGGTCGGCCGGCAATACTTCGGCGTGCGCCGCGACCAATCCGCCGCGACCGAGCAGGTCGACGAGGGACGCGCCGCGTTTTGAATCGGGATCGACGATCAGAATGCGGTTCATGTGCGGCCGACTACATCGATTGACTGATGTTAGCAAAGGGCCAGGAAGTTGGTGATCGCAGTCGTCCTAGGCACATCGTCGATGCGCCAATGTCGAGTCGCCCAGTCGAGCAGTTCATTCGGTATGGCGCCGCGCAGGGTGGCAGGCGGCGATTGGCCCAGCAGCGTGAGCGCGAGCCAGACATTCTCGCCCGCCGGATGTGCCTCGATCGACCGGGCTCCGGTCTGCTTGGAGAGCTTCGTGCCATCGGCGCCCAATAGCACCGGCACGTGCGCGTAGATGGGCGCATCGAGCCCAAGCAGTTGCATTAGGTATAACTGTCGCGGCGTGTTGTCCAGCAGGTCTGCACCGCGCACCACGTGCGTGATCCTGCCATCGCCGTCGTCGGCGCTGACCGCAAGCTGGTAAGCGTAAAGCCCGTCACGCCTGCGGATGACGAAATCGCCTACGTCGCGCTCGATGTGCTGCGCGTATCCACCTTGGATTCGGTCCTCGAATGCGATCTCGATCGCTCGTGCGCGCACACGAATCGCGCCTTCGCCATCGTGGTGTGGATTACGGCGGCAGGTACCGGGATAGATGGGGTCACCGCTGAGTGCGCTGCGCGAACAGCGACAACGGAATGTCATCCCCAGTCGGCGTAGCTCGGCGATTGCGTGGTCGTAGCGGTCGGCATGCGTGCTCTGACGAACGATCTCTCCGTCCCACTCGAGGCCATGGCGAACGAGCGAATTGCGAATGGCGTCGGCAGCGCCATCGACCGTGCGTGGGCCGTCGATGTCTTCGATTCGCAGTTGCCATTCGCCGTGGTGGGCGCGCGCGTCGAGGAAGCTTGCGACGGCGGTGACCAGCGATCCCAAATGAAGCGGCCCGGTCGGCGATGGTGCAAACCGACCGCAATAACGGCTTTCGATGCGGTTTGTGACCGAATCAGCCGTGGAGCTGGCGCTCCTTGATTTCATCGAGGGTCTTGCAATCGACGCATTGCGTCGCAGTCGGCCGTGCTTCTAGTCGGCGTATGCCGATCTCGACGCCACAAGTGTCGCAGTAGCCGTAGTCTTCTTGGTCGATACGGTCGATCGTTTGGTCGATCTTTTTGATCAGTTTGCGCTCGCGATCACGAGTTCGTAGCTCGATCGAGAATTCTTCTTCCTGAGTTGCGCGATCCGCGGGATCGGGGAAGTTCGCCGCTTCATCCTGCATGTGATGCACCGTGCGATCGACCTCTTCCATCAGCTCCAGGCGCCACTTGAGGAGAATGTCGCGGAAGTGGCCGAGCTGCTCCGTTCCCATGTAGTGCTCGTCGCGTTGCGGTTTGTAGGGTGTGAAGCTCTTCGGCGGTGCCACACTCGTTTGCGCTTTGACGCCGGAAGTTGCGGCTTTCGTGGGCTTCTTGGTTTTCTTCACCGGCGCTTTTGCCTTAGTCGACTGCTTGGCTTTCGGAATTGCTTTGGCTTTTGGTGTTGCTTTCGGCTTCGCTTTGGCTTTGGGCTTCACTTTCGGCTTCGCTTTCGCCTTGGGTTTTGCCTTCGGCTTGGCCTTCGGCTTGGCCCTGGCTTTTGCCTTGGTGACCGCCTTCTTCTTCGCTGGCGATTTCGCCTTCGGCTTCGACCTTGTTGCTACTTTCTTAGCCTTCGCAACCTTGGTCTTGGCGCGTGATTTGGGTGCTGCCTTTGCTCTGGATTTGGCTGCCATTTCCGTCGATCCGAGTGGTCAGTTGGGCGTTGGCCCACGATGAAGGGCGCGTAACCTACCAGAAGATTTCATCGATGGCCATATGATCCTATCTAGGTATTCAGGCGAGCGACCGTAAGGTGTTGCTTACCGCGATGGTTCTCGCGCACGCAGTCGCCCTCGGGCCTGGCCGGCTGGTCGTTTTGGACAGGACGCGCCGCGTGAGCGATCCTGAGCTTCGGCGACGATTTCGGTGCCGTAGCGAGAGGTTTGAAGACACGATGTATTCGCAGCGCTCACAGCACATCGAGCCATTCCGCGTGATGGAAATCGTCGCGCGTGCCAAGGCGCTCGAGCGCGCCGGGCACGATGTGGTTCACTTCGAAGTGGGTGAACCAGACTTCGCCACGGCAGCCGTGATCGTCGATGCTGCGCGCGCGGCGCTGGACCAAGGCCATACGAAATACACCGAGGCAACGGGAATTCCCGAGCTCAGATCGGCAATCGCGACGTTCTACCGCGTGCGATCCGGCGTCGAGATCGATCCGCACCGTGTGATCGTCACCAGCGGCGCGAGCGGTGCACTCAACTTGCTGTCGCTGTTGCTGGTCGACGCGGGTGACGAGTGGTTGATGGCTGATCCGGGGTATCCCTGCAATCGCCACTTTTGGATGACTGCGGGCGCATCGACGCGGCTAGTACCGGTGGGGCCGGCGTCGGAGTTCAACCTGACCGCGGAACTCGCGGTGTCGCATTGGTCGCCGCGTACCAAAGGTGTACTGATTGCGTCTCCTGCCAATCCGACGGGCGCCATGTTGTCGCGGACTATGCTCGCGGCGCTGGTTCACGCGGTGCATGCGCGTGGTGGTCGCTTGGTCGTGGACGAGATCTACCAGGGGCTGACATACGGCGAGAGCGACGTGCCTAGCACCGTACTGGCGCTCGATGATGATGCCTTCGTCGTCAACAGTTTTTCGAAGTACTTCGGCATGACCGGTTGGCGGCTCGGTTGGATGGTGGCCCCGGAAGACGCCATCGAGCCGCTCTCCCGACTCGCGCAGAACTTGTACATCGCGCCGTCGACGATTGCTCAGTACGCTGCGCTCGCGGCGTTCAGTCCCGATGCCATGGCCGAGCACGAGCGTCGACGACTTGCGTTCGCGGCGCGGCGTGACCTCTTGAGCCGGGCACTCGGGGAAATGGGGCTCCCGGTTGCCGTCGAACCGAAGGGCGCCTTCTACTTGTACGTCGACATTCGCGCCACCGGCTTGTCGGCCGAAGTGTTTTGTCAGCGGTTGCTCGAGGAGGCGCATGTCGCGGTCACGCCGGGCACCGATTTCGGAAAGCATTGCGCCGACCAGTTCGTGCGGTTCGCCTACACGACCGGATTGCCAGCGATTCGTGAGGGCATCGATCGCGTGGCGCGAACGCTGAGTCGGTGGCGTTCACGGCATTGAACTACGACCCCCCGTTGAGCCGTGGACGGTTGGTGAAACGCTACAAACGTTTTCTCGCCGATGTCACAGCGAGCAACGGCCGCCATCTCACCATGCATTGCCCGAACACCGGCGCCATGACTGGATGTGCGGAGCCAGGCAGCCGGGTGTGGTACTCGACGTCTACCACCAAGTCCCGCAAATACCCGCACACCTTGGAAATCATCGAGACATCCGCGGGACACCGTGTTGGTATCAACAGCGCGTTGGCCAACACGATTGTCGAGGAGGCGCTTCGGGTCGGACGACTGCCGGAACTCGATGCCGAATCGTGGCGTCGCGAAGTGACTCTGCCGAATGAAGCGGGCCGTATCGATTTCTCGATCACGACCCGTGCCGGTACGCCCTGCTGGGTGGAAGTGAAGAGCGTGACGCTTGCGCTCGATGGTGGCTGGGGCGCGTTTCCGGATGCAGTGAGCGCGCGCGCGACACGCCACGTCGAGGTATTGCAACACTTGTGTAACGCGGGTGCGCGAGCGGTGCTCTTGTTCTGCGTGCAGCATACGGGCATCGAGCGTGTGCGGCCGGCCGCGGAAGTCGACCCCCGCTACGCGGCGGCTATCGGACGCGCCGTTGCCGCCGGCGTGGAAGTCATTGCATGCGGATGCAGGATCGATGCGCGTGGCATCGCAATCACGCACAGGTTGCCATTCGCGCTCAATGGGGCTGACGTGCGAAATCCTGCTTGAGTTTCCGATACGCGGCGGCATCGGTGAGGCGAGCACCGTATTCCAGAATGAGCCGTGACGCCGCGAAGTTGCCGAATCGCGCCGCTGCTCGAGCGGGCATGTCCTGGCACCAGCCCGATAGGCACGCGCCGGCGTAGATGTCGCCTGCGCCATTGGTATCGACCGGTCGAACCGGGAAGCCCGGGACTTCGGCGCGATCGTGCCCATTGACCACCAGGCTACCGCGGCCACCAAGGGTGATGTTCACCGACCGTGCGATGTCCTTCAGCTCGTTGACTGCCACGTCGAGGCGGTCGGTGTGCGCCCATAGCAAGGCCTCTTCTTCGTTGCAGAACAGGTGATCCACACCATTGCCCAACATCGCGAGGAGCGCCTCGCGGAAATGAGCCACCATGCTTGCATCGCTCAAGGTCATGACGGTCGCCACGTTTCGCTCCGTCGCCACTTCGCGGCAACGCAAGACTGCATCGGTAGCGGTCGGCGAGGAAGCGAGGAATCCTTCGATGTAGAGAAAGCGCGAGTCGGCGAGCGCGTCGGCGTTCACCTCCGCAGCACCGAGATCTCCGGAAATGCCGAGGAAAGTGTTCATGGATCGCTCCGCGTCGGGTGTGATCAGCACCAGGCACCGCCCCGACTTGCCTTCGTTCCCCGTGGGGTGCGGATTGGTCGTGACACCGATACGACGTAGGTCATCGAGGAAAAACTTGCCGGTGGCGTCCGAAGCGACCTTGCACGAGTAGAAAGCGCGGGCCCCGAATGCCTGCGCAGCAATCAATGAGTTGGCCGCGGAGCCGCCGCTGGTGCGCTTCCGTTCGAGGCCGTCGAGATGGTCGAGGAGGTGATCGAGGCGTGATTCGTCGACCAACGTCATGTGGCCTTTGTCGACACGATGGCGGGCGAGAAAGGAGTCGTCGACCGCGAATTCCATGTCGACCAGCGCGTTGCCGAGACCATAGATGTCGAAGCGCTTCATCGGGGCGCCACCAGCGCGAACGCCTCGTCGGCGCGGTCGAGCGTTGCGTCGATCGTGCCGTCATCGTGTGCCGCGGACACGAATCCGGCCTCGAATGCGGACGGTGCGAGGTACACACCGCGATCGAGCATGGCATGAAAGAATTCGTTGAACCGCGCCACGTTACAACGCGCGACATCGGTGAAGCTGTGCACCGCGCCGTCGGTGAAGAAAAGTCCGAACATGCCGCAGACGTAGTTCACCACCGTCGGCAGGTTGTGTCGCTCTGCAGCGGCTTTCAACCCCTTGGCAAGCCGTTCGGTGGTGCGCTCGAGGCGCGCATGGAAGCCGGGCTCATCGAGTGCCTCGAGCATCGCGAGACCCGCGGCCATCGCTAGTGGATTGCCGGACAGCGTGCCTGCCTGATAGACCGGTCCCACGGGCGCGATGTGCGCCATGATGTCGGCGCGCCCGCCGAAGGCGCCGACCGGTAGGCCGCCGCCGATCACCTTGCCGAGTGTGGTGAGATCGGGCGTCACACCATAGCGTTCTTGCGCGCCACCGCGGGCAACGCGAAAACCGGTCATCACCTCGTCGAATACGAGCAGCGCGCCATGCTCGGCGGTGAGATTCCGCAGTCCTTCGAGGAACCCTTCGATCGGTGGCACGCAACCCATGTTGCCCGCAACGGGCTCGAGGATTACGCAGGCGATCGAGTCGCCATGTCGATCGAACAGCTCGCGTGCGGCGTCGAGATCGTTGAACGGCAGGTTGAGTGTGTGCTGCGCGAGATCGGCCGGTACGCCGGGACAATTCGGGATGCCCAGCGTCAGCAGACCAGACCCGGCCTTGACCAACAGTGAGTCGGAATGTCCGTGATAGCACCCCTCGAATTTGACGATCCGATCGCGGCCGGTGAATCCACGGGCGAGGCGAATGGCCGACATGGTCGCCTCGGTGCCCGAGTTGACCATTCGCACCGACTCAATGCTCGGCACCATGGCGATGACCCGCTCGGCCATCTCGATCTCGAGTTCGGTCGGTGCGCCGAATCCGAGCCCAGCCCGCGCGCGTGCAACGACTGCTTCCACTACCTCATCCGGCGCGTGGCCGAGCAACATGGGTCCCCACGCACCCACGTAGTCGATGTAGCGATGACCGTCGGCGTCGAACACGAACGGCCCTTCGCCACGGGTTAGGAAGGGCGGCGTGCCGCCCACACCCTTGAAAGCCCGGACCGGCGAATTTACGCCGCCGGGAATCGCGCGCTCGGCACGCGCGAGCAGCGCCTTGGAAATGTCGTATCGGGTCATGGCAGATGTCTCGTCAGATCGGTCGCACGACCGCCAGCACAACGATACCGATCAGGACGACGAGCGGTACTTCGTTGAAAATGCGATAGAAGCGGTGGCTGTGCGGGTTCTCGTCGCGCGCGAATGCTTTGATCATACGGCCGCAATAGAGGTGAAAGCCGACCAGCAGTGCGACCAACAACAGTTTGGCGTGCAGCCAGCCGGCCCTGGCGAGGACGTCCCACGAGATCATCCATAGCCAGCCGCCGAGCAGCACGGTGATGATGGCACACGGGGTCATGATGCCGCGGTAGAGCTTGCGCTCCATGACCTTGAATCGTTCCTTGCCGGCTTCGTCGGCGGTCATGGCGTGATACACGAACAACCGCGGCAAGTAGAAGATGCCGGCGAACCAGCACACGACGAAGACGATGTGGAATGCCTTGATCCACAGCATGACCTGTCGAGCCCGCTCGATCCGAGGAGGGCGGTAGTATACGTATCTCCACGGTCGCGGCGAGATCATGAGTTCTGTCCAGGGCCAGCGGTTGCGGGTAGTCGAGCATCGCCCTGTGCGGCGCCTCGTCATCCTGGCTGCGATTGCGTTGGTGATCGTCGGGGCATTCATGGCGGGTGCGCATTGGGGTCAAGCGCAGACCGAACAGCGCTTGGCTGAAGCCGCGGCGATCAGTCGGGCGCACGATGCGGCGCTCGAGCGCATCGCTGATCTGGAACGCACGCTCGCCGACGAGAAACTCGCCAACACCGTCGAACCGGCGGCCGACGAAGCCCTGCGCACGACGATCAAAGAGCTGAGAGATCAGCTGGCGGACCGCCAGGAAGAGTTGCGCTTCTACCGACAGCTCATGGCGCCTTCGCGTACGCAGCGCGGGCTGCGTATCGAACGGCTCGACCTGGTGGGCACCGACGTTGGCCGGCCGGTTCAGTACCGGCTGATGCTGAGCCAGGTCGTCGATCGGCACGACTGGGTGCAGGGCAAGGTACGCTTGGAGTTGCATGGCAGCATGGCCGTGGATGTCGCGGCGCCGGAAGCGGAACCGGATGCCGATCCCAGTACAGTCGCCGCTGCCAATGACGATGGTGCGGAAAACCCCGAGCGAGTGCTGTCGCTCACAGATTTGGGGGTAGCCGGCGACTATCCTCTCGAATTCAGGTTCCGCTACTTCCAAGACTTCAGCGGAACCTTCAGCGTGCCGGAAGGATTCGTACCGGCGCGGGTGGTCGTTACGGCGGTGACGTCGGGCAGGGATGCCAAAGAGATCCAGCGCTCGTTCGGCTGGCAGCTCAAGGAGGGTTGAACATGTTGGGTAAGAAATCTGCGGCGACCGGCGGCAAGGACGCCACGCTCATCGCCGAGAACACGAAAATTGTCGGTAGCATCAATTTTTCCGGCCAATTGTTCGTGAACGGACACATCGAGGGCGATGTCCGCGCCGAGGCCGGCACCGACGCCAAGCTCGTCCTGAGCGAAGTTGGGACCGTGACCGGTGACGTACATGCGCCGTTCGTGGTCATCGATGGCCGCGTCGAAGGCAACGTGCACGCGAGCACGCGCGTCGAGCTCGCAAAGCAGGCACGAATCAAGGGCAACGTCTACTACAAGCTGATCGAGATGCAGCTTGGTGCCATGGTCGATGGCCAGATGGTGCACACGCGCGACGATTCCGCTCCGAGTATCGTCAGCAACAACAATGTGCGCCCGATCGCGCGAGAAGAGCAGCGGCGCGAGGGTTAGGGCGCGGTTGACCCTTCATTCCCGGCGGCTCGATAATTCGAGATTCATTCTCGATTGCGCGCGGCTGAAGGCGCTAGATTGATGACCGCCGATATTCGATTCACCGACCGTGCCGCGGGCAAGGTGCGCGAACTCATTGCCGACGAGGGTAATGCGGCGCTCAAGCTACGCGTATTCATCACGGGTGGTGGTTGCTCGGGTTTCTCCTACGGATTCACGTTCGACGAAGACGTCGGTGACGAGGATGCCGTGGTCGAGAATGACGGTGTGACCATGGTGGTCGATCCGATGAGCTATCAATATTTGTCGGGTGCGGAAGTCGACTACCGGGAGGACCTCAAGGGCGCTCAATTCGTGGTCGCCAATCCGAACGCCACATCGACTTGCGGTTGCGGCAACTCGTTCGCGATTTGAACCTACTGGCCCGGAAAGAATCCGCCCAGCGTGCGCTCACCGCATGCGCCCGTTACGGCGGGTAAATTGCCTGGCTTGCCGATTGCCGCGCGGTGCGCAAGCCACGCAAAGGCGGCCGCTTCGATCCAATCGCCGTTGTATCCGAGCGCGTCCGTGGTCGTGACGGCGGCGGGCTTTAGCGCGGCCTCGAGCCGTCTCATCAGGTGGCCGTTGAGACGGCCGCCGCCGCAGACGATTACGCGCTTGCATCCGGTCGTGTAGCGCTGCACGGCGTCCGCAACCGATCGAGCGGTCAGCTCGACCAGTGTCGCTTGCACGTCCGCGGCGGGCACCGATGGAACGCTCGCCAGCATTCCCTCGAGCCAGTCCGCGCCGAATAGTTCTTTGCCGGTGCTCTTTGGCGGTGGGTGCTGGAAGTAGGGTTCCTCGAGGCAACGCGTCAACAATGTTTGGTCGACCGCACCGGAGGCGGCCCAGCGGCCATCGAGGTCGAAGTCGGCGGCGAGATGGCGCGCCGCCCAGAGATCGATCAGCGCGTTGCCGGGTCCAGTATCGAAGCCGATGACTGGCCGACCCGACCGCGTGGCAGGTAGGTGAGTGACGTTCGCAATACCGCCGATGTTGAGCACGATCGCGGCGTTGCCACGGGCATTGAACAGTGCGGCGTGAAATGGCGGCACGAGCGGCGCGCCCTGGCCCCCGGCAGCCAGGTCGCGACGCCGGAAGTCTGCATACGTGTCGATACCGGTGATCTCCGCGATGACGTGTGGATCACCGATCTGCATGGTGAAGGGCCATCTTCCGCTCGGGCGGTGGCGAATGGTCTGACCGTGGCTACCGACGGCGGTGATGGCCTCGCGAGGCAGGCCGCTGCTAGCAAGGAAGTCGAGCACCGCGCGGCCGATGAACTCGCCGAGTTCGTGATCGACCGCGCCGAGCTCGTCGATGGCGATGCGCTCGGCAGCAGCCAACTGCTTCAATGTGTTGCGCAGCTGCGGGGGAAACGGAGCCGTGTAGCCGGCTTCGAAGTGGATACGCGTGCGCCGCATGGCGATGACCGCGAGGTCGAGGCCGTCGACGCTAGTGCCGCTGATGGCACCAACGTAGCGGCGCTCGCGTGAAGTCATCGATTCAGCGCGACTTGGACATCCTCGCGTTGGTCATCGAGGAGCGCGAGTAGCGCGCTTGCCTCGATGTCGAAGCGCTGCCGCTCGCCTTCCGGTACTGGGTTGGCCTTCGGCAACGGCACCGTGCGCGGATTTTTGTGCACCCCGCCGACCAGAAACTCGTAGTGCAGATGAGGTCCCGTTGCCCAACCGGTGGCGCCTACGTAGCCAATGATCTGACCTTGGCGGACCCGCGTGCCGCCTCTTATGCCGCGACCGAATTTGGAGAGGTGCAAATACTTGGTCTGGAACTGCTCGCCGTGCTGAACGACCACGAAGTTGCCGTTCGACGCATTACGCGACGCGATCTTCACTCGGCCATCGCCGGAGGCGAGCACCGGTGTACCGGACGGCGCGGCATAGTCGATACCGCGGTGTGGCCGCGTGGTTTTGTACAGCGGGTGAAGCCGCCGCATGTTGAAGTTCGAGCTGATGCGCGTGAAGTCGACGGGTGCGCGCAGGAATGCCTTGCGCATACTGTCGCCGTTCGGCGCGAAGAAGTCCGCGTGGCCGTTGGCATCGGTGTATCGGACCGCACGATAGCGCTTGCCTTGGTTGATGAATTCGGCAGCGAGGATGTTACCGAAGCCCAAGAACTCGTCGTCGAGGTAGAGTTCTTCGAACAGAACGTGAAAGGAATCGCCCTTGCGAATGTCGAGGACGAAGTCGATGTCCCATTGGAAGATCTGTGCGAGTCGAATCGTGATGTCGTCGTCGAGGCCCATCTGTGTACTGGTCAAGAACAGCGACTGCTGAATGGTCCCCTCGCGGTAGGACCGCACGCGCTCGGGCTCACGATGCACGGTGCGCCCGACGAATTGATCGCCGTTGCGGTCGAACACGACGCTTTCCAAACGGTTCGGCGCATAGGCGAGACGCACGAGGCGTTCGTCCGGCCCGATCGTGAACGTGAGCTCGTTGCCCGGATAGATACGCTTCAAGCCCGTGGCGGCAGGACCTGACGCCATCACGGCCGCCAACTGCTGACGCGATATCGAGGCACGCTGGAATATGCGCTCCAAGGAATCGCCGCTGCGTACCACTTCGCGATGCTCGCGCACTGTCGCCGATGGTTCGGGATCGGTTGTGTCGAGGTCGAGGGCATGGGTACCGGCATCGATTTCGGCCAGCACGAGTTCGGTGGTGAAACGGTCGCCGCCCTGGGGAGAGGGGCTCGCCACCAGAAAGGACGTGAGCGGCATGGCGACGAGGGTCGCGAGGACCAAGTGGGAACGGGGAAATCGCTTCAGTACGTCCATGACAAAGCCGTGCCGAATCCTCGGGTTACGATCGAATGCTTAGTGTTCCGCTCAAGCCGGCTGGGTAGTATAGGAGGCAAAAGCGAGCGGGTGAAAGGGCCTCCGTCACCGTCTGGGTGGAAAATCCGCCCTCTGGTAAGGTTTGCGCCCCAATCCGGCAATCCTCTGGGAAGCAGACCATGAAGCGTCCGTTGCTCGAGACCCTCGATCGTCGTGGGCTCGTGGCGCAGATTTCCGATCGTGAGCGGCTAGCGGCGCACCTCGAGAGCGGTTCGCGCACGCTGTATGCCGGGTTCGACCCCACCGCCGACAGCCTGCACATCGGTAACTTGGTGCCGCTCTTGACGTTGCGTCGCTTCCAGTCGGCCGGTCATCGGCCGATTGCCTTGGTTGGCGGCGCCACCGGGCTGATCGGCGATCCTGGTGGCAAGACCGAGGAGCGTGCGCTGAACCCGCGCGAGGTCGTGGCCGAGTGGGTGCAGCGCATCCGTGGCCAGGTCGAGCGGTTCGTCGACTTCGAAGGCAACAACGCGGCGCTGGTCGTCAATAACCTGGACTGGACTGCGGGACTCGACGTGCTCACGTTCCTGCGCGACGTGGGTAAGCACTTCTCCGTGAACGCCATGATTCAGAAGGAGTCGGTGCGTGCGCGCCTCGAGGCAGTGGACCGAGGCATCTCGTACACGGAGTTCAGCTACATGGTGCTGCAGTCGATGGATTTCGCCGAGCTCGCGAAGCGCCATGGCTGCACGCTACAAATAGGTGGCAACGATCAGTGGGGCAACATCACCGCGGGCATGGATCTCGTGCGTAGAACGCTAGGTAAGGAAGCATTCGCGATGACTGTACCGCTGGTCACCAAGACCGACGGCACGAAGTTCGGCAAGACGGAGTCGGGCACCGTGTGGTTGGATGCGCACCGCACTTCGCCTTATTCGTTCTACCAATTCTGGCTGAATGCGGCCGATAGCGACGTGGCGAGTTTCCTGAAGATCTTCACGATGCTCGAGCTCGACGAAATCGACGCGCTCGAGGCAGAGGTATCGAGAGCGCCACAGGCGCGGGCGGCACAGCGAGCGCTCGCCGACAACGTGACCCGCTTGGTGCACGGCGAGGCGGCCCTCGAATCGGCGCGCCGCATCACCGCTGCGTTGTTTGGCGGCGCGATCGGCGCACTGACCGTTGCCGATCTCGAGCAGCTCGCCTTGGACGGCATGGACAAGACGACGATCGATGCGCATGAGTTGGGTCTCGTGGCGTTCTTGGCGGACGCGAAGCTCGCGCAGTCGAGAGGTGCAGCGCGCAAATTGATTGCAAGTCGTGGGGTCAGCGTCAACGGTGTTGCCGTCGACGATGAAGGGTTCGAGCTGTCACCCAGCACCGCCCTGCATGGGCGGTTCCACTTGGTTCGACGTGGCAAGAAAGCCTGGCATTTGGCCGTGCACTCCGATTCCTGAAATATGGGTCCTTAGCGTGGCAAAAGCGTCCCGAAAAATAAATTCGAAAGGCCCCTACTCGCGCTTGCGAAGGCAAAGTCGCTGCGTATAATACGCACCCCTTGGCCTGGGGGGTCACCCTCGGGCTCGCTCTTTAAAAACAAGCAAGCCATTCGTGTGGGCGCCTGAATTCAAAGCGAACTGAGCCTCACGTTTATATGCATTGCTTCGATCGATCTCGTGTCTTCGGGTGCGGGATGAAAGAAGCGAACCTTATAAATTGAAGAGTTTGATCATGGCTCAGATTGAACGTTGGCGGCAGGCCTAAAACATGCAAGTCGAACGGTAACAGCAGGAGCTTGCTCCTGGCTGACGAGTGGCGGACGGGTGAGTAATACGCAGGAATCTACCCAGTAGTGGGGGACAACCCGGGGAAACTCGGGCTAATACCGCATACGCTCTACGGAGGAAAGCGGGGGATCTTCGGACCTCGCGCTATCGGAGGAGCCTGCGTCGGATTAGCTAGTTGGTGGGGTAAAGGCCTACCAAGGCGACGATCCGTAGCTGGTCTGAGAGGACGACCAGCCACACTGGAACTGAGACACGGTCCAGACTCCTACGGGAGGCAGCAGTTAGGAATCTTGGGCAATGGGCGCAAGCCTGACCCAGCCATGCCGCGTGTGTGAAGAAGGCCTTCGGGTTGTAAAGCACTTTCAGTGGCGAAGAAAAGCTTGGGGCTAATACCCTCGAGTTTTGACGTTATCCACAGAAGAAGCACCGGCTAACTCCGTGCCAGCAGCCGCGGTAATACGGAGGGTGCGAACGTTAATCGGAATTACTGGGCGTAAAGCGCACGTAGGCGGTCCGTTAAGTGGGGTGTGAAAGCCCTGGGCTCAACCTGGGAATTGCATTCCAGACTGACGGGCTAGAGTACGATAGAGGGAGGTGGAATTTCCTGTGTAGCGGTGAAATGCGTAGATATAGGAAGGAACACCAGTGGCGAAGGCGGCCTCCTGGATCGATACTGACGCTGAGGTGCGAAAGCGTGGGGAGCAAACAGGATTAGATACCCTGGTAGTCCACGCCGTAAACGATGAGAACTAGCCGTTGGATCCCTCGAGGGTTTAGTGGCGTAGCTAACGCGATAAGTTCTCCGCCTGGGGAGTACGGCCGCAAGGCTAAAACTCAAATGAATTGACGGGGGCCCGCACAAGCGGTGGAGCATGTTGTTTAATTCGATGCAACGCGAAGAACCTTACCACCCCTTGACATCCTCGGAACTTGTCAGAGATGACTTGGTGCCTTCGGGAACCGAGAGACAGGTGCTGCATGGCTGTCGTCAGCTCGTGTCGTGAGATGTTGGGTTAAGTCCCGTAACGAGCGCAACCCTTGTCCTTATTTGCCAGCGGGTAATGCCGGGAACTCTAAGGAGACTGCCGGTGACAAACCGGAGGAAGGTGGGGATGATGTCAAGTCATCATGGCCCTCACGGGGTGGGCTACAAACGTGCTACAATGGCGCGCACAAAGGGCTGCTATCCCGCAAGGGGGAGCGAATCCCAAAAAACGCGTCGTAGTCCGGATTGGGGTCTGCAACTCGACCCCATGAAGTCGGAATCGCTAGTAATCGCGAATCAGAATGTCGCGGTGAATACGTTCCCGGGCCTTGTACACACCGCCCGTCACGTCATGGAAGTGGGCTGCACCAGAAGTGGCTAGTCTAACCTTCGGGGGGACGGTCACCACGGTGTGGTCCATGACTGGGACGAAGTCGTAACAAGGTAGCCGTAGGGGAACCTGCGGCTGGATCACCTCCTTAAACGAAGCGCCGGCCGTCGATCGATTTGATCGATGCGCGCGGCAAGCTCGAGTTCGACGGTTCTCGCGCCCACACGAATGGCTTGCACATTGCGCGCCTTGCAAGATGGTATTCAGGAAAGAGCGTTTGGCTTGGGCTGTGCTCGAAACCGCCGACCGCGACACGGGTCTGTAGCTCAGTTGGTTAGAGCGCACCCCTGATAAGGGTGAGGTCGGAAGTTCAACTCTTCCCAGACCCACCATCTGCCTTCGAAAGCGTTGATGAACGAAACCGTCGATGAACGGTTCGATTGCGAAGGGGCCGTAGCTCAGCTGGGAGAGCGCCTGCCTTGCACGCAGGAGGTCAGGAGTTCGATCCTCCTCGGCTCCACCAGCCGTTGAAGCGATTGGCGCGTTGGGTAGTTGGAGAGCCAGCATTTGATGCTTCCTGGGCCGAAGCATGACATGTTGGCTTTCGCATCTTGAAGATGTGAAAACCCGCTGTTTAACAATTTGGAATCAATGTAGTTCTGCACGATCTACCGAGCGATTTCGGTGGTGAGTGCAGTAGTTGTGGTACATGGCTCCTCGAGTAGTTGGAGGAGCAATGGCAATCACAGCGAGTTGATGCGTCAAGGTATGAATTTGGCGATTCGTTCTGACCATTGAATGAGTCCCCGCACACCGACCTTTAGATTAGAGGAGAGGTGCGTTGGGTTATATGGTCAAGCAGATAAGCGCATTTGGTGGATGCCTTGGCAGCTGGAGGCGATGAAGGACGTTGTAGCTTGCGAAAAGTCTCGGGGAGCCAGCAAACAGGCTTTGATCCGGGAATGTCCGAATGGGGAAACCCACCGTTTCGACGGTATCCAAACCTGAATTCATAGGGTTTGGAGGCAAACCCGGGGAACTGAAATATCTCAGTACCCGGAGGAAAAGAAATCAACCGAGATTCCCTCAGTAGCGACGAGCGAACGGGGACCAGCCCTTAAGCTCGCCGATCTCTAACGGAAGTGTCTGGAAAGTCACGCGATACAGGGTGATAGCCCCGTACGTGAAAGGGATCGGTGAGTGAAATCGAGTAAGGCGGGACACGTGACATCCTGTCTGAACATGGGGGGACCATCCTCCAAGGCTAAATACTCCCAGCTGACCGATAGTGAACCAGTACCGTGAGGGAAAGGCGAAAAGAACCCCTGTGAGGGGAGTGAAATAGAACCTGAAACCGGATGCGTACAAGCAGTCAGAGCCCGTCTTCGGATGGGTGATGGCGTACCTTTTGTATTATGGGTCAGCGAGTTATTTTCAGTGGCAAGGTTAACCGTCTAGGGGAGCCGTAGGGAAACCGAGTCTTAAATGGGCGTCTTAGTCGCTGGGAATAGACCCGAAACCGGGCGATCTAGCCATGAGCAGGGTGAAGGTTCGGTAACACGAACTGGAGGCCCGAACCCACTACTGTTGAAAAAGTAGGGGATGACTTGTGGCTAGGAGTGAAAGGCTAATCAAGCTCGGAGATAGCTGGTTCTCCCCGAAAGCTATTTAGGTAGCGCCTCTCGTATCACCACTGGGGGTAGAGCACTGTTTGGGCTAGGGGGCCACCTCGGCTTACCAACCCCATGCAAACTCCGAATACCAGTGAGTGCAGCGAGGGAGACAGACGGCGGGTGCTAACGTCCGTCGTCAAGAGGGAAACAACCCAGATCGCCAGCTAAGGTCCCAAAATTACGGTTAAGTGGGAAACGATGTGGAAAGTCATAGACAGCCAGGAGGTTGGCTTAGAAGCAGCCACCCTTTAAAGAAAGCGTAATAGCTCACTGGTCGAGTCGGTCCGCGCGGAAGATTCAACGGGGCTCAAACCGTATACCGAAGCTGCGGATGCGGGCTCTCTTTAAGAGAGCTTGCGTGGTAGGGGAGCGTTCCGTACACCGTCGAAGGTGAACTGCGAGGTTTGCTGGAGGTATCGGAAGTGCGAATGCTGACGTGAGTAACGATAAAGGAGGTGAAAATCCTCCTCGCCGAAAGACCAAGGGTTCCTGCGCAACGCTCATCGGCGCAGGGTGAGTCGGCCCCTAAGGCGAGGCCGAAAGGCGTAGTCGATGGGAAGCTGGTCAATATTCCAGCACCGTTGATTGCTGCGATGGAGTGACGGAGAAGGCTAGGCGGGCCTGGCGTTGGTTGTCCAGGTTCAAGCCCGTAGGCTGAGGCCCCAGGCAAATCCGGGGTCTCAAGGCCGAGAGGCGATGTCGAACCTCCCTTATACGGGAGGGAAGTCGTTGATGCCCTGCTTCCAAGAAAAGCTTCTAAGCTTCAGGCAATCACCGACCGTACCCCAAACCGACACAGGTGGTCGGGTAGAGAATACCAAGGCGCTTGAGAGAACTCGGGTGAAGGAACTAGGCAAAATGGCACCGTAACTTCGGGAGAAGGTGCGCCCCCATACCGTGAAGATCCTGCGATCGAAGCGGCAGGGGGTCGAAGATACCAGGTGGTCGCGACTGTTTATTAAAAACACAGCACTCTGCAAACACGTAAGTGGACGTATAGGGTGTGACGCCTGCCCGGTGCCGGAAGGTTAATTGATGGGGTTAGCTTCGGCGAAGCTCCTGATCGAAGCCCCGGTAAACGGCGGCCGTAACTATAACGGTCCTAAGGTAGCGAAATTCCTTGTCGGGTAAGTTCCGA
>QJXZ01000091.1 GCA_003248125.1 Gammaproteobacteria bacterium
TTGCGGCTGACGCCGAGGGTCGACGTCTCGTACGTATCCGACACCCAATCGAAGCTGTGGGATACGCCACTGGTCGAGATCGAGCAACGAACCATCGTCAACGGTCGCCTGGTGCTGGCCGCACCCGACGACCGGTGGTCGGTCACCGGCTGGATCACCAACGCGCTGGATGAGAAGTACGTGGCGGGCATTCAGAATCTCGCGACGCTCTACTATGCCGGTCGGCCCCGAGAGTACGGCGTTACCTTCAAGTACAACGTGAACTGACGCGCGGCGCTGAAGCGTCCGCGCTCAACCAAACGTGACGGCACGGATCGAGTGCGAGTCGCGCGGTAACGGGGCGCCGGCGTGACGGCGCCGTCCCGTTTCGGTCGCGGTCAGCTGGCGTGGGCGTTCTTCGAGTTCGCGCGCTCGCCTTATTTGAGCCTCGTCTACATCTACGTCTTCGCCGCGTACTTTGCCAACACGGTCGTTGGCGACCCGGTGCGCGGTCAGGAGCTGTGGGGACTGGCCAATACTATCGTGGGTTTTTGTGCTGCGGGGCTTGCACCCATACTCGGCGCGATTGCCGATCGCACGGGTGCTCGCAAGCCGTGGCTGTTTGGGCTGGTGATCATCATGGCGCCGGCGTGCGCAGTGTTGTGGTGGGCGATGCCCGGTGCAGTCGGTGGCCTGCCGATCGGCACGATCGTCGCGTTGATCGTCGTGCTAGCGGCGTCGTTCCAATTCACCGACATGTTCCACAGTGCGATGTTGCCGACACTGACGAGCGGGCATCGCATCGGCGGGCTGTCGGGAATCGGCATCGCAACCGGTAACTTCGGCACCATGGTGGCACTGGTGGTGGTGCTGTTCGGCATTGCCTTGCCGGCATCGGGCGCCGTGCAGCTCGACTTCCTGCCGGAACGGCCGTTGTTCGGTCTCGACCCGGCATCCCACGAGCACGAGCGCATCGCGGGGCCGATCGCGGGCGTATGGTTCTTGATCTTCTCGCTGCCGATGTTCCTCTGGACGCCCGATCGGGCTGCCACTGGGGTCGGTGCGACGCGCGCGATCCGGGAAGGCTTGGCACAGCTTTGGCACACGCTCAAGCAGGCACGACGGCTCGCCAACGTCGGACTCTATCTGCTGGCCCGCATGCTCTACACCGACGGCAAGGTGGCAATCATCGCCTACGCAGGCATCTATGGGTCCGGTACCTTCGGTTGGGACATGGGTGCCTTGTTGGTGTTCGGGCTCGTGCAGACGCCGTTTGCGATAGTCGGCGGCTTGGTGGGCGGCTGGATCGACGACCGTATCGGCTCGAAGCGCGCAATTCAGATTTCGGTGGGCACCACGTGCATTGCCATGGTCGGGGCGCTGTCGATGACGCCGACCGAAATCTTTTTCGTGCCATACGACGCTTCGGCTGCGGGTGCACTGTGGTCGTTCGCGTACTTTCGCACGTTGCCCGAAGTCGCCTACATCGCGCTCTTCATGATCATGTCCGCGACCGTCACCGCCGCATTCGCCAACAGCCGCACGCTGATGGCCCGCATCGCGCCGATCGACATGATGAGTCAGTTCTTCGGCTTGTACGGACTATCGGGCACTGCCACGTCGTTCTTGGGGCATGGCTTGGTCGCCGCGTTCACGCGGCAGTTTCAAAGTCAGCGGGCGGGCATTGCCGCAATCGTGATCTTGCTGCTCGCAGGGCTCGTGCTGCTGTCCGGCGTGCGCGAAGAGCGCGCCCAGCTCGACGCGTCGACTTAGCAGCAACGCTGCGACGACAGCCGCGGTCAATTCGTTTGCAAGTGGCGCCGGTAGAGCTTGCCGGTATCGTGGCGCGGTAGTTGTTCGTAGAAGTCGACTGCGCGTGGGCATTTCAGATGGGCAAGCCGCGCCCGGCAGAACGCAATCAACTCGTCGCCCGATGTCGTGCTGCCTGCAGTGAGCTGCACCGCGGCGCGCACGCGCTCGCCGAACTCGTCGTCGGGCTCGCCGAATACTGCAGCGTCGACCACCGCCGGGTGCGACACCAAGACGTTCTCTACTTCCTGTGGATAGACGTTGACACCGCCGGTAATGATCATGTGCCCAGCGCGGTCAGTGAGGTAGAGATATCCATCCGCGTCGACGTGGCCAATGTCGCCGAGCGTCGAGTAGCCTTGGCGGCTCCTCGAGCGCTGCGTCTTGTCCGGATCTTTGTAGTACTCGAACGTTGGACCACCGGCGAAGAACACGCGTCCCGTGGTGCCGGGCGGCACGTCGCGGTCATCGTCGTCCAAGATGTGCAGCTCACCCAAGATCGCACGGCCGACCGAGCCGCGGTGTCGTCGCCACTCGGTTGGCGTGATCGCGGTTTGGCCATTGCCCTCGGTCCCCGAGTAGTACTCGTAGACGATGTTGCCCCACCAATCGAGCATGGCCTCTTTGATGGGCACCGGGCAGGGTGCGGCGGCGTGAATTGCGTAGCGGTGGCTCGACAGATCGTGCGCGCTGCGCACGGTCTCGGGCAAACGCAGCAAACGCACGAACATGGTCGGCACCCACTGGCTGTGGGTGACTCGATAGCGCTCGATGAGCGCCAGTGCATTGGCAGCTTCGAACTTCTCCATCACGATGCTGGTACCGCCCACGCGGTGATTCATGGCGTTGTAGCGCAGCGGTGCCGAGTGATAGAGCGGCGCGGTCGAGAGATACACCATCGACGCCTCGAAACCGTGCAGAGCGAGGCGTCTGCGCATTAGCTCCGAGACCGTGCCGAGCGGTGCGCCGGGAGAGGTTCCCCGCACCCCTTTTGGCTTACCCGTGGTACCCGACGAGTACAACATCTCGGCACCCTCGCTGGCGTCGGCGATCAGCGCATCGGGTGCGGAGTCGAGCCCTTCACACCAATCTTCGTCGATCACGAAGCGCACCGACTGCGGTACTGCGAGCGTGCCCAGCCGGTCTAGCTGTGTGCGGCTCGCGACGAACGCTTTCGCGTCGCAGTCGGCGAGAATGTGCTCGACCTCGTCGCGTTGGAACTGCACGCTGATCGGTGTGTAGTAGAGGCCGGCGAGCTGTGCCGACCAAAACAATGGCAGCGACTCGACATGGTTCTCGGCGAGCACCGCGATGCCGTCGCCACGAGCGAGTCCTGCGTGCCGCAACACCCATGCACCACGACGCGCGCGGCTCATGAACTCGGCGTACGTGGTGACGGCGCCGGTCGACGCCATCACATAGGCGGGCTTGTCGGGGGTGGTGCGCGCCCAGTGCTCCGGGTGCAGGCGCGCGCTCAGTGCTTGCCTTCGTTGCGCGGAACGGGCATGGGGAAGGCCGTTACGTTGCCGCCGCCTTTGCTCTCGGTCACCTTGGCGACCCCTTCCTTCTCGACTTCGTCGATGCGGATGATCGCGTGCATCGGGATGAAGCTGCGCTGCACACCCTCGAACTCGGTGCGCAGCTTGTCCTCCGAGGGATCGACGACCAGCTTCGAGCGCTCGCCGAACACGTAGTCCTCGACTTCGATGAATCCGTACAGGTCGCTCTGATAGATGGCGTGGGCGTAGACCTCGTAGACCTGGCCCTGATTGACGAACAGGATCTTGTAGATGTGCTTGGGCTCGGCGGCCATGCGGCCCTCCGGTTCGTGGATGAGTGCATATATAAGGCGCTGCCCAGGGATTGCAAGCGGCGGCCGCGAAAATTGCCACTTGCGTTGCACGTCGCGATAATCGCGGCCCGCTCTCGGTGACTGCAATTCCTGTCGATGGCCGGCAAGCTCTACATCGAAACCCACGGCTGCCAGATGAACGAGTACGACTCGGCGCGCATGGCCGATGTGCTGAAGGCGAGCGATGGCCTCGAGTTGACCAACGCCATCGACGAGGCCGACGTCATCCTGCTCAAAGAGAAAGTATTCTCGCAGCTCGGCAGGTGGCAGCCGCTGAAAGCCGAGCGGCCGGATCTCGTCATCGGTGTAGGGGGCTGTGTGGCGTCGCAAGAGGGCGATGCGCTGCGTGCTCGAGCGCCGTTCGTGGACGTCGTGTTCGGGCCGCAGACCCTGCATCGGCTGCCGGAGCTGATCGATACGTCACGGCGCACCGGCGAAACGGTGGTCGACGTCAGCTTTCCGTCGATCGAGAAGTTCGATGCGCTGCCCGAGCCGCGCGTCGACGGCCCCACCGCGTTCGTGTCCATCATGGAAGGCTGCAGTAAGTACTGCACGTTCTGCGTGGTGCCGTACACGCGCGGTGCGGAAGTGAGCCGCCCGGTCGCCGACGTCATGCGTGAAGTTGTTTCGCTCGCGCGACGCGGCGTACGCGAGATCACCTTCCTCGGTCAGAACGTGAATGCCTACCGCGGCGCCATCGAGGATGGCGAGGCGGATTTGGCCGAGCTCTTGGAGTACGCAGCCGAGGTGCCTGGGCTCGAGCGCTTACGCTTCACCACCTCGCACCCGGTCGAATTCACGGATCGGCTGATCGATGCGTTCGCTAGCAACGCGAAGCTCGTCGGCCACGTGCATTTGCCGGTGCAATCGGGCGCCGACCGTGTGCTCGCCGCGATGAAGCGGGGCCACACCGTGCTCGAGTACAAAAGCAAGATTCGCAAGCTGAAGGCCGCGCGGCCTGGCATCTCGATCTCGTCGGATTTCATCGTCGGCTTCCCCGGTGAGACCGAGCGCGATTTCGAGGCCACCATGAACCTGATCGCCGAAATCGACTTCGACGGCGGTTACAGTTTTGTGTTCAGCGCCCGCCCCGGCACGCCGGCCGCGAGTCTCGCTGACGAGGTGCCGCTCGAGACCAAGAAGGCACGGCTCGCGATCCTCCAGGAGCGATTGCGCTGCCAAGCCGATGCCAAGAGCCGGGCGATGGTCGGCACCGTCGAGCGCGTGTTGGTGACCGGACCATCGCGCAAAGATGCCGCCGAATTCGCCGCGCGCAGCGACAACAACCGGGTGGTCAACTTCGGCGCTGCCGGCGGTGACTTGATCGGCCGCTTCGTCGACGTCGAGATCACGGCCGCGCTGCCCAACTCGCTCCGTGGGAGACTTGCCTCGGGAAATTGGTGACAGTTACCTATCTCCTCACTGCCAAGGCGTGTCGGGTTTCGACGGCATTGGAAATAGGTAACTGTCACCAATTTCCCCAATTTCTCGAATTGACAGCCCGCGGGGCGTTGGGGATGCTTGCGCCATTGCATGCCACCCGGCGGACTATTGACCGACAGCCCAAGTCCCGCAGTGGCGCTCACCGCGAGCGTCGTGCTCGAACCCAACGATTCCCGTCGCCTTGCCGCCCTGTGTGGGCCGTTCGATCAGAACTTGAAGACCCTCGAACGCCGCCTGGGCGTGCGCATTCGTAACCGCGGCAACGAGTTTCAACTTGCCGGCCCAGCGGCCTCGGTGAACGCCGCCGAGGCGCTGCTGGTGAAGCTCTACGAAGAGACCGCCAATCGCGAGGCGCTCGAGAACGAGACCATCCATCTCTACCTGCAGGAATCCGGCGTGGAAGCGTTGCTCGATCCCGGGCAGGGTGAGGACCCGACGCTCGTTCAGACCCGCCGCAAGACCATCAAGCCACGCGGCGCGAATCAACTCGCCTACGTTCGTGCGATCTCGACACACGACGTCAACTTCGGGATCGGCCCGGCGGGCACGGGCAAGACCTATCTCGCCGTAGCCTGCGCGGTCGCCGCCCTCGAGCACCAGTTGGTGGGCCGCATCCTGCTCGTTCGTCCGGCCGTGGAGGCCGGCGAGAAGCTGGGATTCTTGCCGGGAGACCTCGCCCAGAAAATCGATCCCTACCTCCGGCCACTATACGACGCGCTGTACGAGATGATGGGCGTCGAACGCGTGCACAAATACATCGAGCGCAACGTCATCGAGGTCGCGCCCCTGGCCTACATGCGCGGCCGCACGTTGAACGGCGCGTTCATCATCTTGGATGAAGGCCAGAACACCACCGTCGAGCAAATGAAGATGTTCTTGACGCGCATCGGCTTCGGCTCGACTGCCGTCATTACCGGTGACATCACACAGATCGATCTGCCGCGCGGCAGTCGCTCCGGCCTCGTGCACGTGATGGGCGTGCTCGGCGAAATCGACGGCATTTCGTTTACGCGCTTTGGTTCCAAGGACGTCGTGCGACACCCGCTGGTGCAGCGCATTGTCGAAGCCTACGCGCGGCACGACGAGGACAGCGACGGTGGCGGTGCAACGTCCAAGCGCGATGGCGGCTGACGCTGTCGACATTCAGCTGGCGAGCACATGCGATCGAGTTCCGACGGCGGCGAGATTACGGCGGTGGGTGCGCGCGGTGCTGCGCGCCGAGCAGCGCGACGGCAGCGTTGCGATTCGCATCATGGACGAACCGGAGATGAGGCGACTCAACGCTCGGTTTCGCGGCAAGGAAGGCACCACGAACGTGCTGTCCTTTCCCGCCGAGGAAACCGGCTTGCTCGGTGACATCGCGATCTGCGCGCCGGTCGTGGCGCGCGAGGCGGCCGAGCAGCGCAAGTCCGTGGACGCGCACTATGCGCATCTCGTCGTGCACGGTGTGCTACACCTGCTCGGGTATGATCACGATTCCGCTGGGGAGGCGCGGATCATGGAAAACAAAGAAGTAACGATCTTGGCCGAGTTCGGGATCGATGATCCCTACGTCATCGAGGCGGCCGCGGATGATTGACCTCGACCCCGACGAAGGCGCTGGCAGTAGGGGCTGGCTGCACCGGGTTGCGGATCTCTTCACGGGTGAACCGAGCAACCGCCGTGAGCTACTCGAGATGCTGCGCGACGCGGCGGAACGCGAGATCATCGACATCGAAGCGCTCAACATCATCTTCGGTGCGCTCGCGGTTGCCGACATGCACGCACGCGACATCATGATCCCGCGCTCACAGCTGGTTTGCGTCGCTGCCGACGCCGAACCCGAGCAGTTCTTGCCAATGCTCATCGACTCGAAACACTCGCGATTCCCCGTCATCGGCGACGGGCTCGACGACATCAAGGGCATATTGCACGCGAAGGACGTGCTGCCATTGTTGCTCGAAGACGATTGGGAGGAGTTCGACATCAAGGATTGCATGCGGCCGGCGGTGGTGATCCCCGAAAGTAAGCGGCTGAACGTACTGCTGCAGGAATTTCGTGCCAACCGAAATCACATGGCCGTGGTCATCGACGAGTACGGTCACATCAGCGGTGCGGTCACGATCGAGGACGTGCTCGAGCAGATCGTCGGTGACATCGAGGACGAGTACGACGTCGACGACGAAAGCACCATCAAGGCGCTGGATGGCGACAATTTCGTCGTCAAGGCGTCCACGGCGATCGACGACTTCAACGACTATTTCGGCACGAGCCTCGACGACGACGAGTTCGAGACGGTCGGTGGGCTGGTGGTGAAGCAGTTCGGCTATGTGCCGCGACGTGAGGAGACCATTACCATCGGTAATCTCGAGTTTCGCGTGCTGAATGCCGACAGTCGACGCGTTCGACTCCTCAATTTGAGTCGGCGGTGACACTCGCGCGGGAGCGGGCTTGCCCGCGATCGAGCGCTTGATACCGCCACGCTTTGCTTGGCTGGCGGCCATCCTCGCCGGCGCACTGCTGCCGGCTGCGCTGGCACCGATCGACATACCTGCTGCCGACCTCATCGCCATCGCGTTGCTGTTCTTCCTCGTCCATCGTGCCCGCGTGGCGCAGGCATTTTGGCTCGGCTGGTGGTTCGGGCTCGGCAAATACGGCGCCGGTGTGTCTTGGGTGTACGTCAGCATTCACGATTACGGTCCGGCACCACCTTGGCTCGCGGGTGGGCTGGTGGTGCTGTTCGTCGCATCACTAGCCCTGTTTCCGGCCCTGATGACCGCTATGTATGCGGGTTTGGCATCGCGATGGCGACGCGGTGTCGGGATGTTGCGGGCAGGACTCGTATTCGCTGCTTGCTGGGTAGTCTTCGAGTGGCTGCTCACGTGGGTGCTCACCGGATTTCCGTGGCTGTATGCCGGCTATGCGCACTTGCGTGACCCGCTCGCGAACCTTGCGCCGCTCGGCGGCGTGTTGCTGGTGGGCTTGGCGGCCGCGGTATCGGCGGTGGCGTTCGTGGCCGCGGCGATGGAGCGCGGAAGAGCACGTGTGCGCGGTCTCGTGATCGCCTTGCTGCCTTGGCTGATCGGTACGGCCCTGATGCCCGTCGAGTGGGTCCAACAAGGCGATGCCCATCGCGTGGCGCTCGTACAAGGCAACATTCCGCAGGATCAGAAGTGGTTGCGCGAGAACGTCGGACCGACACTCGAGCGCTATGCACGTCTGAGCGCGCCACACTGGCAAACCGGATTGGTGATCTGGCCCGAAGCGGCGATCACGCTGTTCGAGCACCAGGCGGATGGTTATCTGGAAGCGATGGCCGCGCGGGCGCGTGCCGATCGTGCAACGCTGGTATTGGGTTTGCCCGCGGCAGAGCGCAACGCCGAAGGCGAGTTCGAATTCTTCAACACGGCGCGTGCCATCGGTGACGGCGCCGGGCGCTACGTGAAGCGCCGCCTGGTGCCATTCGGCGAATACGTGCCGCTCGAGCGCTATCTGCGTGGTCTCATCGCTTTTTTCGATCTGCCGATGTCGCGTGCCGTCTCGGGTGCCGAGCATCAAGGCTTGCTCGAAGCCGGCGATCTCCGACTTGCAATGGCGATCTGCTACGAAATCGTCTATCCGAATCTCGTCAGGGTCGGGGCCGAAGCCGCCGATGCGCTGGTGACGATATCCAACGACGCATGGTTCGGTCGCTCCATGGGGCCACATCAGCACATGCAGATGGCGCAGATGCGTGCCATCGAAAACGGCCGCTGGCTACTGCGAGCCACCAACTCCGGCGTCACCGCCATCGTCGATGCCAACGGCCGCATCACCGCGCAGTTGCCGCAGTTCGAAGCCGCCGCGTTGACCGGCGAATTCCATTCCATGACCGGTACCACGCCGTACACGCGCCTCGGCGACGCGCCGGTGCTGGTTCTGCTGCTCGTGCTCACCCTGGTATCCTTCGTGCCTTTTTTCGATAGCCACAGACCATGAGCAGCACCGACCGCTACGACGCCGAGGCCGTCGAGCGCAAATGGCAGGCCGAATGGGCTGCCAAAGGCACCAACGCGTTCACCAAGGACGAACTCGAGCGCGCCGACGAGCCCTACTACAACTTGATGATGTTCCCGTATCCGTCGGCGGAAGGACTGCACATCGGCAACATCTACGCGTTCACGGGCGCCGACGTACACGGCCGCTACTGGCGCTTGCAGGGCAAGACCGTATTCGAGCCGATCGGCTTCGATGCCTTTGGCATCCATTCCGAGAACTACGCGCTCAAGGTCGGCACCAACCCCGCCGACCTCATTCCGCGCAACGTCGAGAATTTCACGCGCCAACTGACGCGCATGGGTGGCATGTACGACTGGACGCATACGGTCGACACCACCGACCCGAAGTACTACCGCTGGACGCAGTGGATATTCTTGAAACTCTACCAAGGCGGGCTCGTCGAGCGTCGCAACGCACCCGTCAACTGGTGTCCATCATGCAAGACCGTGCTTGCCAACGAGCAGGTGGTCGGCGGGCTTTGTGAGCGCTGCGACACCGCGGTCGAGCAACGGCAGTTGCCGCAGTGGTTCTTCAAGATCAGTCAGTACGCAGAGCGGTTGCTCGACAACATCGAGAAACTCGATTGGTCGGACACCACGCGCAAGGCCCAAGCCAACTGGATTGGGCGCAGTGAAGGTGCCGAAGTCGATTTTTCGATTCAGGGCGGGAGTGGTGCGGTGCGCGTCTTCACCACCCGCCCGGACACGTTGTTCGGGGCGACATACATGGTGTTGGCACCCGAGCACCCATTGGTCGATTCGCTGACGACGGCGGCGTGCCGTGCGGCAGTCGACGACTATCGAACCCAAGTCGCCAAGCGCGATCTGGTCGAGCGCAAGAAGACCGACAAGGAAAAGACCGGTGTATTCACCGGTGGCTACTGCATCAATCCCATGACCGGCAAAGCGATTCCCGTGTGGATCGCCGACTACGTGCTCATGGAGTACGGCACCGGCGCGATCATGGCCGTGCCTGGCCACGACCAGCGCGATTTCGAGTTCGCGACCGTGTTTGGTCTGCCGATCATGCGCGTGATCGCCGCGCCTGGCGAAGACGCGAACACGGCGCTCGATTCCGCATATGACGGTGACGGCACGCTGGTGAATTCCGGTCGCTTCGACGGCGCAAGCGTCGAGGCCGGCAAGCGTGCGATCGTGGCGGATCTCGCGAAGCGCGGCGCGGGCGAGGCGAAGGTGAACTATCGCCTCCATGATTGGTGCGTGTCGCGGCAGCGCTACTGGGGACCGCCGATTCCCATGGTGCATTGCGAACGCTGCGGCGCGGTGCCCGTGCCCGAGTCCGAGCTACCGGTGTTGTTGCCACGCGTCGAGGATTTCAAGCCCGACGACTCCGGGGTCAGTCCGCTCGCGCGCGTGAAATCGTGGTACGAGACGACCTGTCCGCAGTGCCAAGGGCCTGCGCGGCGCGAGACCGACGTGTCGGATACGTTCCTCGACAGCGCTTGGTACTTCTTGCGTTATCCGTCCGCAGATCGCGACGACGTGCCGTTCGATGCGGAGCTAACGCGCAAGTGGCTGCCGGTGCATTCGTACATCGGCGGCAACGAGCATGCGGTGCTACACCTCATGTATTCGCGGTTCGTGACCATGGCGCTCAAGGACTTGGGATTCATCGACTTCGAGGAGCCATTCGCCAAGTTCCGTGCCCACGGTCTCATCATCAACGAAGGCACGAAGATGTCGAAGAGCCGCGGCAACGTCATCGTGCCCGATGCGCTGATCGACAAGTATGGGGCGGACACCGTACGCGTGTACCTCATGTTCCTCGGTCCCTTCGAGCAAGGTGGCGACTACCGCGATCAAGGTATTCAGGGGCCGCATGGCTTCTTGACGAGACTGTGGCAGAGCGTGCTCGATGCGAACGATGTCGCACCCGATCCAGTCGTCGAGCGCAAGCTGCACCAGACCATTCGGCAAGTGACGGAGCAGATTCCGAACTTGCAGTACAACACCGCGATCGCCGCAATGATGGAGTATCTGAACGTGGTACGAGCCGGAGGTCGCACGCCGCGGCGTGCGGAGGTCGCGCCGCTCGTGCTCATGATCGCGCCGTTTGCGCCGCACGTCGCGGAGGAGCTCTACCAGCGCTTGGGGCACAACGAAAGTTTGTTCGCATCGGCGCGATGGCCGGTGTTCGACGAAGCCAAGGCAGCGGACGCGTTGCTCGATGTCGGCGTGCAAGTGAACGGCAAGTTACGCGCTCGGGTGCAGGTTGCTGCGGATGCCGACGAAGCTGCAGTGCGCGCGGCGGCGTTGGCAAACGACAACGTCTCCCGCTTCGTCGACGGCAAGACGATACGGAAGGCGATCTACGTGCCCGGCAAGCTGCTCAATCTCGTGGTGGGATAGGCGGCATGCGCTCTTCTGCGGTCGTCCTGCTGGCGCTGCTGACTGCATGCGGATTTCAATTGCGCGGCACCACGGTCGCGACCAACGTCGAATCGGCGCACGTCGAGGCCGTCGGTCGAGTACGCATCGAGTCCGATCTCCGGCGCGCCCTCGAGCAGGCAGGCGTGGTGATGAACGACGATCGCGCCGCAGCACAGGTATCGATCGCGCTGCTGGACGAGGAATCGCAACGGCGCACGTTGTCGGTCACCGAACGCGTTCGCACAGCCGAATACGAGTTGACTCGATCGGTGCGCTACCGTGTGACGGGGCGAGGCGATGAGGTGCTGCTGGACGAACGCACGATCTCTGCAAGCCGCGTGTACGTCATCGATCGCGACAACCTGGTTGCATCCGACCAGGAATCGCAACTGCTCGATCGCGAACTCGGCGCCGATCTCGTTGCGCAGATCGTCCGCAGCCTCGACGCGACGACCAGGACGCCGCGCTGATGGCAGTCAGGCCGCGCGACTTCGCGCGCGGGCTCGAACGGAGCCTCGCGTCGGTCTATCTGATATGCGGTGACGAGCAACTGCTGATCGAAGAGGCCTGCGATGCCGTTTTGGCAAGGGCTCGCAGCCAGGGTTTCACGGAACGCAGCGTGTTGAGTTCGGATACGGGCTTCGAATGGCCGGCGCTCGCGACTGCAGCGGGTAGTCTGTCGCTGTTTAGCGAGCGGCGTGTGCTCGACGTGCGGATGGCGCCGAAGCAATTCGATCAGACCGCAGGCGCCGCAATCGAGGCGCATCTCGATGCGCCCACTGACGATGTGCTGTTGCTCATGCGTACCGGCCGGTTGGAAACGCGGCAACGCGGTTCGAAGTGGTTCAAGCGTGTCGAGAGCGAAGGTGTGGCGATGGTCGCCTGGCCGATTGCGCCGAGGGAACTGCCGGGTTGGGTGCGCGATCGCTGTCGCGCCACCGGCATCGAGCTGTCGAACGATGCGGCCGGCTATTTGTGCGACAGCATCGAGGGAAATTTGCTTGCGGCCGCGCAAGAAATCGAAAAGCTCGCGCTATTGGCGTTGCCGCAGCCGATCGACTTGGATGCATTGCGTGCGAGCGTCGCCGATGCCACGCACTTCGAAACGTTCGACCTGCTGGACGCAGTGTTCGCGGGGGAGGCGCGGCGCATTCGCCGCATCTTGTACGTGTTGCGCGAGGAGGGCGAACAGCCGCTTGCCGTGCTCGGCATGTTGGTGGCCTGGATACGCCGCCTGATGACCGGCGACATCCAACGTGTGCCGCCACAGCGCGCCCGTTTGCTGCAGGCGGCGCGACGTCGACTATCGGCGCAGACCCTCGACGGCTTGCTCGCCGCAGCGCTGGACGTCGATCGCCGTGTCAAGGGCACGGCGCCGGGGGACGCCTGGCATGGGCTCGAAGATCTCGCGCTCGCCTTCGGCGGGGTCGAGGTGCCCCGGAGCAACGACTTCGCCCCGGCGGATTGAGTTCGCCCAAGTTTTCCCCCGGAGCAAGATCGTTGCTGCGGGGCGAGGTCAGCTCACCGGCTGGACCTTGAGCCCCGAGATCGCCTTCGGCAGTTGCGTCGTCACGATGCGTTGTCCGTCACGCAGCTCGGGTGAGCGCACCAGCACGCGGTGTTCACCATCGGCGGTGAGGTGATCGCCGATACGTTCGACGGTGAGCGCCTTCAGCCGATCGCCTTCGACCGCGTAGATCCGGTCGTTCTCGTAGATAGACTGCACGGGCAGCGCCACGACCGCAGCTTCCGGCGGCAACACCACCTCGAGACGCACCACGCGGCCCACCTCGGCGCGGCGCGCAACCGCTGGCTGAATGGTGAAGAACGCATCGAGACCGCTTTGCCCGGTACGTACGTTCGCGGCCAGCCGCCGCAAGCCGACGTCGCGGTCTTCCCAATGCGCAACGATCGGCGCACCAGCCGCCAGATGCCGGCGCAGCAACTCGCGGTGCGACTCGGGTACTTGCGCACGAATCTCGAAACTCTCGGCGTCGGCGACTTCCACTAGCGGCATGCCGAGTGCAACGTGCATGCCCGGCGAGACCATGACCGCCAACACGGGACCTGCGAACGGGGCACGAATGGTCGCATGCGCGAGATCGATCTGCGCCCGCTCGGCGAGCGCCTGCGCGCGCTCGACGCCGGCCCGCGCCTCGGCGACGAGATTGGGGAAGTTTTCGAGCGCGCGAACGTGCCGCTGATAGTCGATGGATGCCGCGCTCGCTTGCTGCACCACTTCGTCGAGCAGCGACTGCGCGATCATGCGCTTCGCGAACAGGTCTTGGTGGCGCGTGAGCTTCTTCTGTGCGGCATCGTAGACTTGTTTGTAATTCGACGTCGTGCTGCGCGCGAGCGCGAAGTCGTTCTGCACGGATTTCAGGTGCGCGCGTTCGCGCGCCAGTTCCGCATTGCGTTCATCGACCAGAAGTGCGAGTTCCACGTCGTCGAGCTGCACCAACAGATCGCCGGCCTCGACCCAGTCGCCTTCGCGGACTGGCACGTGACGCACGCGTGCGACGAGATCGGTTTGAATCTTGGCCGTCTGTGCAGATTCGATGCGACCGAAGGCGGTGAACATCGGCGATAGCTCAGCGGGCGTGATCGTCTGCGTGGAGACAGGCCAAGCCTTCTCTACGCGTTCGTCCGGTGCGGCGTGCGGCCCGGTGGCGAAGATCGACGCGCTCACCAGCACCGAGCCGAACAGGAATGCGACGCCAGCCCACGTGCGTTTGGCTCGCGGCGAATGTGGCAGATGGCTACGCAGCTTCGTGCGCATCGTCGAAAGCAGGATCATTGCCTGACTCCTTCGTGAATCGATGGATGAGTGATTGCTTGAACGCGAGCAGCCGATCGTGGGCGCTCTCCAGCAATAGGATGAGTGCGGGAATGACCAGCATCACGAGCAGCGTCGAGAGGCCGAGCCCGAAGCAGATCGTGACCGCGATCGGCGCGATGTAGAACGACAGCGACGAGGTTTCGAACATCAGCGGCAGCAGGCCGGCGACGGTGGTGAGCGACGTGAGCACGATCGCGCGGAATCGCGATATCACGGCATCGTGCAGCGCCTCGCGCAACGGGCGGCCGGCCTCGATGTCGCGCTTCATGAACGTGATCATCACGATCGAGTCATTGACCACGATGCCGGTGAGCGCGAAGAAGGCGAGCATCGACATCGCACCGATCTCGTAGCCCGTCACCCAATGACCGAAGATGGCGCCGGTGAGGCCGAACGGGATCGCAGCCATGATGGCGAGCGGCCACAAGTACGAGGCGAATACCCACGCGAGAATCAGATAGATGAGGATCAGCGTGAGAATGCTGCCCAGACCCATGGTCGCGAGGATTTCCTCGTCGTTCGCCGACTTGCCGGCCAATCCGAACTTCAGGTTGTAGCGTTCCAAGAGCGAGTCGATGTGCTGCTCTTTGATGTCGGAGACGATGGCCATGGCGTTGTTCACTTCGGTATCCACGTCGGCAGATATGCGAATGGCGAGCGTGCCGCCGAAATGTCGAATCGTGTCGACGCCGCGTCGGGTGTAAAGCCGCGCGACGTTGGCGAGCGGCACGAGGTCACCCGCCGGTGTGCGGAGTGGAAACACACTCAAGCTGGCGAGATCGTCGCGCTCGGCATCCGGCAGCATGACCCGCACTTCGATCTCGGCTTCGTTCTGATTGAGGATCTGCACGCGACGGCCGGAGTAGGCTGCGTGCAGCTGCGCACCGACTTGCTCCGCGGTGAGCCCCAGCGCTCGACCAGTGGGCGTGAGTTCGAAGATGAGTTGATCCTTGCCGTACGGCAGGTCGTCGGTGACGTTCGAGACGCCGTCGTAGCCGTCGAGTAGCTCAGCGAGCTCGGCAGCACCAGCCTTCAGTGACTCGATGTCTTCGCCACGCAGCACCAGCGTGACGTCTGGCATGCCATTGTTCTGGCCCCCGTCCACCGTCACCGTGAGTTGCTCGACCCAGGCCGGCTGCTGGATGGCCGCACGCCACGTTTTGACGAATTCGGCTGGCGTCGCAGTGCGCGCCTCCTCGTAGGCGTAAGGCGCCTCGATAGAGAGAAATTGGCGACCGGTCATGCGCTCCTGGTTGAACTGCGCCAAGTTGTCGCGCGTCATCCAGCCGAGCAGGTTGTTGTTGCCGAGCGTTGCGCCGGTTTCCGCCAACGTTTGTTCGAGATGGTTGGCGAACTCGTGCTTTTGGGTGTCGGTCGCCGACGCGGAAAATTCGACGTTGGCGGAGACTGCCTCGATGTCGAAGCCGGTGACGAAATTGACGCCGACGTGCTGCGAAGCGATCAAGCTCACGGCGCACACCGCGGCGCCGATGGCGGCGCACAGCGTTGCCCCGGGGTAATCGAGCGTACGACGAACCAATGGCTCGAAGCGTTGGTCACGAAAACGTCGAAAGGCGTTGTCGAACCGTTCACGGAAGCCGTCACGGTGGGGCTTGCCGCTGAGCTTCTCGAAGCTTGCCTTCAAATGTCCCGGCAGCACCCAGAAGCACTCGACCAGAGACGCGAGGATGATGCACAGCAGCGCGGCGGGAAGGGCGAGGACCGCATCGCCCATTTGGCCGCCGATGATGAGCAGCGGAATGAATGCCGCCATCGTGGTCAGCGACGAGGTTGCCACCGGCACGAACATTCGCTGCGCACCGAGTACGGCGGCCTCGGCAGGTGCATGACCCTGCTCGAAGTGTGTGACGGCGTCTTCGCCGACCACGATGGCATCGTCCACCACGATGCCGAGCGCCATGATGAATCCGATCAACGCGATGATGCTGATGCCGTAGCCGAACACGCCCTGAAAGAACACCAGCGCGAGCAGGAAGCTGACGGGAATGCCCACCATCACCCACCAGCCGACGCGCCCACTCAAGAATGCAAACAGCGTTGCCGCCACGAGCACGAGCCCCGATAGCCCGTTCTCCAGCACCATTGAGAGCTGCGCGCCCAGCAATCCCCATACGTCGTTGTAGACCGTGAGGCCAATGCCTTCGGGAACGCGTGCCCGCGTGTCGTCGAGCCACGCTTGAAACACCTTGTGTGCCTGATACGCGTCGGCATCGGTGTTGCGCCACATCGTCATCTGCACCGCCGGCTGGCCGGAGTGGGTGACGATCGGTTGGCCGTCCTGCGGACGACGCACGACGGCGGCGATGTCCGACAGCCGAATGACGACGTCGCCGTGCTCGATGGTGAGATCTTCGAACGCGAGCGGATCGCGCGCTTGATCGAGGCTGCGCAGTTGCCGCGAGCCTTGGCCGCGGCCGATGGTGCCGGCCGGCACGTTCTGCGATTGCCGTGCGACCTGTTCGCCGATTTCGTCGAGGGTGAGGCCCAACGTCTCGAGGGTGCGGCCGCCAACCAAGAGCGCGATTTCCTCCGCCGGCAGGCCGTCGAATGTGACGCCCGCGAAGCCGCGCGACAGCAGGTCTTTCTCCATCTCGCGCACCAGCGGAATCAGCTCATTGACCGTACCGGGACCGGTGACCATCACCGATGCGATCGGCTCGAGATCGACATACCGGTAAACCAACGGCGGTTCGATGGCGTCGGGTAGGTTGCGGATGTTGCCGACCCGCTGCTTGACCGTGTCTAGTGCGAGCACGAGATCGGCGTCGTATTCGAACTGGGCGATGATGCGGCTATAACCGGTGAGGCTCTGCGAGCGCAGCTCCTTCAGGTCGTTGACGGTGCGCAGCTGTTGCTCGATCGGCGTGGTGACCAGCGCCTCGACGTCTTCAGCGGCCGCCCCGCGCCAGGTGACCTCGATGATCACGACCGGAATGTGCATCGGTGGGTCGAGCTGGGTGGGGATGGCGCGAATCGCCCATAACCCGGCCAGCGTCATCATGATCATGGCGAGATTGGCGGCGACCCGGTGCTCGGCCAGCTTGCGAATCACTTGAATGTCGCCCCTCGATCAGTGGTAGGACGACAAATACAGATTCCGTGCCAGGGCGGTAGGGGCGTCTAACTCATTGATTTTCTAGCATTGGAGTGCGTTTGGGCGAAATGGCGGCGAATCGGAGTGGCGAGATTCGCCAACCCTTGCGGTGACAGTTACCGATTTCGCATCCCAGTTTGGTCAGGCACGTCGAGCTGGCTCGTGAAATCGGTAACTGTCACCCACGCGTCAGCCTACCCGACTGTGGTACTCGCTTCCCGGCCGAGCTCGATCACACGCAGCCGGCCATCGACGTTGACGATGCGGGTGACGGAACCGTAGTCGGGGCGGAAGGCCACCAATCGGTCGTCGCCGATCGCCGCCCCCACCGCCACGTTGATCGCGACGTAGTGGCAGAACACCACCGCATCTTCACGGATGTCGAGCAGGCACTGAATGAGCGCATCACGCCACTCATTGAGATCGGGCGGTAGGTCGCGCCAACGACCCTGCATGGCTTGCCGTAGCCACTGCGCGCGCGCCGTTAGATCCGAGGTGGGAGAGGGAATCTCGGAGACCCTTGGCTCGATCAACGCTTCGACCGCCCAACGTTCCGCCAACGGCATTGCGGTCTCACGTGCGCGTGCAAGCGGGCTGGAATAGATGGCGAGTGGGCCGAGCGGTGCCAAATGACGTGCGGTGGCGTCGGCATGTTGGCGACCGAGCATGTCGAGACCCGGATCGTGATGACCCTCGAAGCCGGCCGCCGCGTGGCCGTGCCGAACGAGAAAGAGCATGGCCATGATCGTGTCGATCCCTATCTAAAGTGGTTAAATAGTCGTTTCGTTTTCGGGAGCCGTATCCGCAGCGCCCGTAAGCGCTGTTCAATCGACTTTTGAGACACACGCAGTCATGAAGTTGCACGAATCCGGTTTGTCTCCCGACATGGTACCCGACACCAAGATCGACGTCCGCGCGACGTTCGGCCTCGATCAAGATTTGACCGTACCGGCATTCAGCAAGCGTACGGCGTACGTGCCGGAAATCGACTGCGCGTACAAATTCAATCCGGAGACCACGCTCGCGATATTGGCCGGCTTTGCATTCAACCGCCGGGTGATGATTCAGGGCTACCACGGCACGGGTAAATCCACGCACATCGAGCAGGTGGCCGCGCGCCTCAATTGGCCGTGCATTCGCGTCAATCTCGACAGCCACATCAGCCGCATCGACTTGGTCGGCAAGGAC
>QJXZ01000145.1 GCA_003248125.1 Gammaproteobacteria bacterium
ATCGTCGCAGAGTTCATCGACCCCTCAACTCGGTCGGCGAAGGCGCAGCTCACCGGCAGCCTATTGATCGCGGCCGACGGCATTCATTCGACCGCGAGGCAAACGCTCTATCCCGAAGAAGGCGCGCCGATCTGGAACGGCGCAATTCTGTGGCGCGGCGTCACCATCGCGCGTCCCTTTCTCTCTGGCAGCACCATGATCATGGCCGGTCACGAATTCCAGAAGTTCGTCTGCTATCCGGTGACGAACCCCGACCCGACCACTGGACTTGCCACCATCAATTGGGTGGCCGAACGAAAGTTTCCCGTCGATCGAACCTGGCGAAGGGAAGACTGGAACCGCCCCGGCCGGTTCGACGAATTCTTGCCACAGTTCGAAGACTGGCGCTTCGATTGGCTGGATGTCCCGGCGCTCATCGCGTCGGCCGAGCACGTTTACGAGTATCCGATGGTCGATCGCGATCCACTCGCGACTTGGACCGTCGGTCGAATGACCTTGCTAGGGGATGCCGCCCACCCGATGTACCCCATCGGCTCGAACGGCGCATCGCAAGCGATTCTCGACGCACGCGTGCTGACTCGAGCCATTCAGGATCACGGACCGACCGAGGCGGCGCTCGCCGCCTACGAGGCCGAGCGACTGCCGGCGACGGCCAAGATCGTGCTCGCCAACCGTGGCAACGGTCCCGAGCAAGTGATGCAGATGGTCGAGGAGCGTGCGCCCGGCGGATTCGACCGACTACACGACGTCATCACGGCCGAGGAGCTCGAAGAAGTAGCGGCGACGTACAAGCGCATCGCCGGATTCGACAAGGAAAGTTTGAATGCCCGCGGACCCATTGTCGCCGCGCGCGCATGAGCGAGATCATCACACTCGGCAGCGGTGCAGCACACATCATCGTCGTGCACGGCGCCGGCACCGGCGCACGGTCCGTGCAGCGATTCGGCGAGGTAATGTTGTCGAGGACACCCGATGCGCGGATCACCATCCCCGACCTGTACGGCGCGATCGAGGGTGACGCGACCAATCCGATCGATGCGCACCGACGAACCGTGCTCGAGTGCACCGACAAAGGAGATGTCCATCTCATCGGACACTCGATGGGCGGCTTCGTCTGCCTCAAGGTGGCACTGTCGAGCCCGCACGTGAAGTCATTGACACTCATCGAGCCGATGGCGTTCGGTGTGCTCGATCCCGTGCTGGATCGTGCGGCACTCGATGAGGACCGAGCCGTGATCGCGCGTTTGTTGAACGACGACGGCGAGGCGGGAACGGTTACGTTCATCGAGTATTGGGGGCAGACCACGTGGTCGGACATGCCGGCCAACGCGAGGGCGCGGATACTGTCATTAGGCAGCGTCCTTCGCCAGCAAGGACGCGCGGTGTCGTTCGATGACACGCCGCTACGTGCTTATGAAGCGCTCGGCGTGCCCACCCTCTTGATCGGCGGCACGAACACGCGAGCACCCGCGCGACGCATCATCGAGCGCCTATCGACGCTAGCGGCCGTCAGCGACGTCCAATGGGTGGTAGACGCAAAGCACCTGGACGTGATCTCGAATCCATTGCCGTTTGCGGAAATCGCGGCCAACCACATCGCCAACGCTCGATGAAGCTGCAGTGTTTTACGCTGCCAACAGTTCCTCACAGCCGAGATCATCGAGTGCAACACAACTGCGCTCGGACAGCGCCCGAGCAATAGCCGCGCCACGTTCGTTGGCGAGGTCGAGCGTGCCGGCGATGGTAACCGCGTAGTCGAGTAGATAAAGCGCCGCGAGCCGGTAGTCGTGCCAGAGCTGAGACGCGCTGTAGTCGCGCACGCCGTGGGCGCGCAAGCCATCGAGATATCGACCAAGCAACGCACGTTCGTGCGCGCGGCGCACGTCGAGACGCACGCTCTGGGTCAGGTAGTAAGCGAGGTCCTGGCCGGGCGACGAGCGCGTGATGGACTGCCAATCGACGATCGCAAGGGGCGGATGCTCCGGTTTGGTGGCGAAGAACATGTTCTCGAGTCGGAAGTCGGCGTGGGCAATGACCTGGGGACCGCGGCACAGCCGCGTGAGAATGTCGCGCGTACGCGGTCCAACGCGCTCGCCCCACGTTCGCACGCGCGATGGAATACAGTCGGCCAGTTCGTTCTGAAAGCGCGGCCAGCCCATCGCAAATCCAGCTTCCATGCCGGCGATCTGCGCCTCGTTCGCATGGGAGGTCACCCATTCATACTGCGGCTCGTCAGTGCGGCCGAACGAATCGGCGTGAAACTCGGCCATCGCATCTATGACGATCTCGGCATCGTCGAGACCACTGCCAGCCACCTGATCACCGATTCGGCGGTCACCCAAGTCTTCGAGCAGCAACACGAAATCCGAACAGTCGAGCGCCTGGGCGGCGAAGTAGCAACGCGGATGCGGTAGGCGCGTGGTGGCCGAGAGGTGTTTATAGAAACGCACTTCACGGCCGTACATGTCGTAGGTATCGGCGACTGCGCGGTTCGCCGCTACGGGAGACGGAAATTTCGCGATCAGCATACGCGGCGCCGTGCCCGCATCACCCTCGTAGGTGAGCGTTGCCTTGGCAACCACGCCGATGAGACCGCCACCGGCTCCGAGCGGCACTGCGTGACAACCCGCGACGCGTGCGTCAGGCCCCAGCATGCCGCCATCGCGCAACACAGCGCTGAGCCACTCCGGCGTAAGCGCCGCGGCATCGCGCGGAAGATCTTGGTGCGTCATAACCAACTCGCAAAATGGCCGAAACGTTTCACGGCCCGAGAAAACCGCGATCCACGGGCAACGTGGCACCGGTGACGATGATCGACTCGCCGCCGAAGCTTGGATTTGCGGTCACGCGTTCTGTTCCGCTGCATCGAGAGGTAGTACCGGCTTGCCGGCGGCGTGGCGGCCGGCCAGAAATCCAAACACCATGCCGGGCGCGATAGTGCCGCCTGCACCGCCGTATGTCATGCCCATCGGCGATGCCATGACGTTGCCTGCTGCATAGAGACCGACGATCGGTTCACCGTCGACATTCAGTACGTTCGCATTGATGTCTGTCTTGGGCCCACCCTTGGTACCGAGCGCACCACTCTTCAACTCGACCGCAAAGAATGGCGCCTCATCGAGCGGTCCGAGCGCCGCACCCGGCCCGCCACGCTGCATGGCATCACCCCACCATTGATCGTGTGCGGCCTCGCCGCGACGGAAGTCGGTATCCCGGCCGGCGGCGACTTGCGCATTCCAACGCGCGACCGTTGCATCGAGCGCCGCACCGTCGATGCCGAGTCGATCCGCCAATGCCGCCAGCGTCGGTGCACGCGCCACCCATTGCGGTGGCGGTACACCCGGTGCTCCGCTGGTAACGGGAAAGCCGTAGCGCTCGACGTAACCTTGGTCGAAGATCATCCAGCACGGCAAGTTGGCATAGTCGAACGCCGACACGTCCTGGTCGTGAAACGCCGCGCCGATTGCGTTGTAGTTCGCCGATTCGTTGGTAAAGCGCTTGCCGCTGCGATTGACCATGATGCAGCGCGGCAGCGAGCGGATACCTGCGATCAGGTTGACACCCGTCGAAACTTCTTCGCGCGGCACCTCGGCCACTGGCATCCACCACGCTTCGCGCATGTTGCCGAGCATCGCGCCGACACGCATGGCCATCTTCAGTCCGTCGCCCGTATTAGTCTCGATCGAAACGGGATGCGTCATGGGACCACGCAGAAACGCTCGCTTGAGCGACTCATCCCATTCGAACCCGCCGGTCGCGAGAATCACCGCGTCGCAATCGATCTGCCGAGTGCCGTCGGCAAACTCGATGACCACCGCATGCACGCGACCGCTACGCACGATGAGCTCGGTCGCGCGCGCATTCGTCTGCGGCTCGATACCCCGATCGAGACAACCGCGCAGTAACCTCCCGATGAGCGCTTGGCCACTCGCCCGTTCGCGGTTGCGGCTACGCCGCGCCAACTCCTCCTCGGGCACCGGTGTCGGCAATGCCTGACCAAGTGGCGTGTCGTAGATCGACAGACGCGGATCCGGATAGTACGGCGATGGCGTGACGCGATGCTCCCAATCGCCGAGCGCCTCGAACGAGAACGGTGGCGTGTCGAGCGACCGACCGCCGCCCGTCTTGCCGCCGGGAAATTCGGCGTGGTAGTCGGGAAAATCGGCAATGGTGCGAAACTCGACCGGCGTGTGATCGCAGAGGTGCCTCACCATCAAAGGACCGGCATCGACGAAGGCTTCCGCCATGTGCTGCTCAATGAGACCGTGCGACATCGACATGAGGTAGGTGATCGCCTCGTCGCGACTGTCGGCAACGCCCGCCGCGGCCTCGAGATGGTTGTTTGGAATCCACACCATGCCGCCGGACCACGCCGTGGTGCCGCCGACCAAATCGGCCTTCTCGAACAGCTGCACATTTGCTCCGGCGTCGTGTGCGGCGATTGCGGCGGTGAGCCCCGAGCCACCGGTACCGAGCACCGTGACCGTTCTCTTGCGCGGCATGCCGCTGTCAGCCTCCACGCCCTGTATCGAACGCAGCGAGCGCACGCTTCAGCGCCTTGAGTGCGCTGATGTTGGCGTTCTTGATGC
>QJXZ01000215.1 GCA_003248125.1 Gammaproteobacteria bacterium
TGGTGGAATCGTTCGGATTCGCTTCCAGCAGCACGCGCCAGGCGAGATCGTCGGCACCGTTCTGATCGTTGCCGGTCACCTGATTTTCGAGCCAGCCGTCGGAGTCGATCTTGAGCAGCGAGGCGCGCACGCCGACCACGTCGGAGATCGGGCCTCCGATGGCACCTTCGAATTTGGTCGACTCCCAGCTGCCGTAGCTCGCGCGTCCCCACCCTTCCCACTCGGGGGTCGGCTTGCGGGAGATGAAGTTCACCGCGCCGCCGTTCGCATTGCGGCCGTACAGCGTGCCTTGCGGCCCCCGCAGCACCTCGACACGGTCGACATCGAGCAGCTGAAAGATCTGCGCGGCGTTGGATGCGATATAGGTTTGGTCGGCATAGGTCGCGACCGGACCTTGGTTCAGCACGCCGAAGTCGTTCAATCCGACGCCGCGGATGAAGAGCGCAGGTATGCCCCCGTCACCGTTCGGATAGCCGACACTGAAGTTCGGTGTCTGTGCCGTGATGTCGACGGATTGCCGCAGACCGAGCTTCTCGATGGTGTCGCCGGTGAATGCGCTCACCGACACTGGCACGTCTTGCAGATTCTCTTCGCGCTTCTCCGCCGTGACGACGATTTCCTCGATCAAGGGCGATGTCGATTCGGCAAATGCCGTGAACGATGCCGATCCGCAGAACAAGGACAAGAATGAAATCGAGACTAACGACTGACGCATGGCGCCCTCCCTGACGTAAGGCGCCAGTCTAATCCGAGTTCACCGCAGGGCGCGAGAGAGAAACGGCAGGCTGACATCCATGCGGTAGTCGACACCGGAGTGATCGTCGTCGAATTCCTCGTAGCGATGCGCGATGCCGGCTCGTTTGAGCGATTGCGAGAGCAGGCGGCAACCGTAGTGAATGTGGTATTGGTCGCGCCAACCGCAGTCTACGTAGATACCCCTAAGGGATTTCAGCGCCGCTTTGTGCCTCGCCACGAGGTGAATGGGATCGTGCGCGAGCCACTTCTGCCAGCGCGCTTCGATGCGCTCGCCAGTCTCGAGGTCGAACGGCAGTTTGAAGCCGTTCGGCGCCGATGGTGCTGGATCGTAGGTCGCAGCCATACACAGGTTCATGAGGCAGTGCGTTTCCGCACCCGAGAGCTTGGGTTTCGACCAGATGTGTTCGAGGAAGCGCCGCACGCGCCCATCGTCGAGGCCGGCGCGAAGGTTCGCCTTGGGTTTGAATGAGCCCGGCTTCTGCTTCGGCACGCGATACTTGGCCAGCTCGTTCAAGGTATTCGGCCAGTCGTGGTGGTAGACGAAGTCGAAGTACGCATCGCCCGAGTGATCCGCGACGGCGCCCCAATATTTGGCGTACTTCATGCCGTGCACGATGGCACCGTAGCCGCCGGACGATTTGCCGAAGCAGCCGCGGTGGTCGCGATCGGCCAGGGTGCGGAACTCACGATCGACGAATGGAATGAGCTCCTTGGTCAGATAGTCGGCGTAGCGGCCGATGGCGGACGAGTTGATGTACTGATTGCCGCCGAGTGCGGTGAAACAGTCGGGGAAGACCAGAATGCACGGCCCCATCTTGCGTTCGTGCACGAGCCGTGCAGCGCGCTCCGGTAGGTTCTCCTCGAAGTTGCGCCAGGCGACGTGCGACCAGCCGGAACCGGTATAGCCGACCATGTCGTAGAGGACGGGAAAGCGTCGCCCACCGCGACCCTGCGAGTATTGCGGCGGTAGCCAGACCGGTAGCTTGCGAACATGGGGATCGCCGAGCGGATTGTCGGCGAGCACGCGCGATGAATGCTCGAGCACCACCAGCTCTCCCGCCGCCCAGTCGCTGTGCTTACGTGCCATGAGTCGCATCCCCGCTGCTCGCTTGGCGAAATTCTATCCAGCAGAATGCGCCGATGCAGTGCTTCGCGACTTGTCCGTCCGGCTTTTCTGACCTCCTCGAGCAAGAACTTGTCGCCTGCGGCGCCGAGATCCGCGCCCGTACGGCGACGGGGATCGGCTTCAGCGGCACACTCGAGGTCGCCTATCGCGCTTGCTTGTGGAGCCGCGTCGCCAATCGCGTGCTGCTCAAGCTCGGTGAGTTCCCGGCTGATCATGGGGATTCGCTGTATGCCGGGGCACGTTGCATCGACTGGCGCGATGTCATTGCCGAGGGACAAACCTTTGCCGTCGAGTTCACGTCCCGTGCGAGTGGGCTTACGCATACGCTGTTCGGTGCGCAGCGCGTGAAGGATGCCATCGTCGACCAATGGCGCGATGCAGGGCGCGCGCGGCCAGACGTCGACGTGCGCAACCGCGACGTGCCCATTCACGTCCACGTCGAGCACGATGTGGCTACGGCCTATTTCGATCTGGTCGGCGAGAGCCTGCATCGACGCGGCTACCGTACGCAGGGCGGTACTGCACCACTGAAAGAGAATCTCGCCGCCGGCCTCTTGCTGCGCGCGGGATGGCTGGCCATCGCCGCGGATGGGGGCGCGCTGGTCGACCCCATGTGTGGCTCCGGCACGTTCTTGATCGAAGGTTTGCTGATGGCTGCCGACGTGGCACCCGGGCTCGACCGGGCGTTCGCGTTCGAGCGCTGGCAGCACCACGATGCACCGCTTGCGCATGCGCTCGCGGCAGAGGCACACGAGCGCAAGGTCGCGGGCCTCGCTCGCTTCGTGGCACCGGTCACCGGCAGCGATTCCGACCCGCGCGCGGTTGCGCAGGCACGCGGCAATGTCGATCACGCCGGATTTGCCGGTCGTATCGCCATTTCCGAGCGCACACTTTCAGCAGTATCGGCACCAGCCGCGCGCGGCCTCGTCATTGCCAATCCACCGTACGGCGAACGTCTCGAAGCCGACCTGCCGGCGCTCTATACCGAGATTGGTGAGCTGCTGAAGTCGCAGTTCCAGGGTTGGCGGGCTGCAATCGTGGCGCCCGACGCGGAACTCGGTTTCCGGATCGGTCTACGCGTCAAGAAGAAGAACAAGGCGCGCAACGGTCCCCTCGAAGTAGTGCTACTCACCTACGACGTGTTGCCGAGCCGGATGCTCAAGCCGCGCGCCCACGATCCCGGCATCGATGCGTTCATCAATCGGTTGCGGAAGAACGCGCAGCACTTGAAACGCTGGGCAGGTCGTGAAGGCATCACGTGCTACCGGCTTTACGATGTCGATCTTCCGGACTACGCGTTTGCCATCGATCGCTACGAAGGCGATCGCGTGCACTTGCACGTTCAGGAGTACGCGCCACCCGCGCAGGTGGACGAGAAACGCGCGGCGCATCGGCGCGAGTCGCTGCTCGCGGTGTTACCGGCTGCAATGGGCGTCGATGCAGCCGACGTGCAGTTGAAGACGCGTATGAAGCAACGTGGCCGAAGTCAGTACGTACGCCAGGACGATTCGGACGAGTTTTTCGAGGTGCAGGAAGGCGGCTGTCGGCTGCTGGTGAATTTGCGCGATTACCTCGACACCGGCCTGTTCCTCGATCATCGGCCGCTCAGGATGCGCATCCAAGCGGAGAGCAGCGGCAAGCGATTTCTCAATCTATTCGCGTACACCGCCAGCGCGACCGTGCACGCCGTTCGCGGTGGTGCCATCAGCTCGACTTCGGTCGACCTTTCGAATACCTATCTCGACTGGGCGCGTCGCAACCTCGTGTTGAACGGCGTTGATTTGGAGCGACATCGGTTGGCGCGAGCCGACTGCCGGGATTGGCTGGCGCTCGCCGCGAAACGGAAGCTCGAGTTCGATCTCATCTTGCTCGACCCACCATCGTTTTCGAACTCGAAAGGTCGGGCGGGGGAGTTCGTCGTGCAGCGCGATCACGCAGCACTCATTCGCGATTGCTGTGCGGTGCTGGCGAACGATGGCGCCTTGTACTTTTCCACCAATCTTCGCAAGTTCCGGTTGGATCGCGCAGCGCTCACCAGTCTAGCCATCGACGACATCAGTGCTTCGACCATCGACGAGGACTTCAAGCGCAACCCGCAGATCCACACCTGCTTTCGCATTCGTCGTGGCGATTGGCAGCGCCAATCGCACCTACACGCCGAGTAAATCTTCGGGTGCTTGCAATGACTCCGATTACGAGCGCGTCACCTTTGGTGCGTGATGCGCCGGCATGGCGGCCTGACCTTGCGAGCCTTCTGCCAACGCTTTCGCGGCACGTTCGTTCTGCATGATTTTCGAAACCACGGCCGCGCCCGCACGTTCGAACGATTCGCGGTGCTCGATCACGTGCCGTTGCGATTCACGGTACGCGTCGAGCATGCCATTCACCTCGGGGATGACGTATCGCGCAACCATGTCCCAGCTCTTGGCAGTGTTCTGCGGGTTCGCCCAATCGTGGATGAAGCCGATTACGGTGCCGAAACCGCCGGTCAGCTCAACCATCTTGCGAACGCTCGCTACCAGATCGTCCGGCGTGCCGATCACAGCAGCCGCACCCTCGACGAAGGCGGTCTGATCGACGGCATCGTCGGGTGACGCGAAAGCCGGGGCGCCTGGGCGCATCAAAGTGCCGACCGTGTATTCGTTGTGCCAGCGGAACAGCCCGTGCTTCGCCTCGGCCCGTGCTTGCTCGCGCGTCTCGGCGATGTGCCAAGACATCACGATGCGCCAGTTCGACCGATCGACCGTGTTGCCATGCTTGGCGGCACTTTCTTCGGCGAAGCTCCACTGCAGCGGCAGTGCCTGCAAGCCGGCCGTCGACATCGAGCCGATCGACAGCACACCAGTACCGTGTTTACCCGCCAGCGTCATGCCGGAGGGGCTGATCATCGATGCAACTGCGAAAGGTAGATCTTCTTGCACCGGCAACAGTTGCAGCCGCGCATCCTTCAGCGTGAACCAATCGCTCTCGTGACTGAAACGGTCCTCACCGCGCAGCAGCTTGCGAATGACACCGATGGCTTCGTCCTGTCGATCGCGCTGCACCATGGGATCGATGCCGAGCATGTAGGCATCGGAGGGCAGCGCACCCGGGCCGGAGCCGAATATCACGCGGCCGCGCGTCATGTGATCGAGTTGGGCAATGCGCTGGGCAACGTTGAACGGATGGTGGTACGGCAACGACACCACACCGGTGCCGAGGCGGATGTTGTGGGTACGTTCGCCGACCGCAGCGAGAAACAGCTCCGGCGACGCGATGACTTCCCAGCCGGTGGAGTGGTGCTCGCCGCACCAGTACTCATCGAAGCCGAGCTTGTCGAGCTGTTCCGCGAGCTCGATGTCGCGGCGGAACTGCAGCGTCGGATTCTCGCCGATGGGGTGGTGGGGCGCTAAGAACGCGCCGAACTTGAGTCGCGTCATGTCGAGCTTGCCGGTTGGAAATTGGGGACAGTTTACCTATTTCGCCCGGGGCACGTTCGCCCGGGGCACGTTCGCCCGGCACTTAGTCCGGCGCGCGGATCGCGCGCCGCTACCACGGCTTCAGATTGTCGCCCCACAGCCGCCGAATCGTGCCATCCGGGTCCTTCTCCACCTTGGTTTCGGCGCCGAGGATCATGGTCGCGCGCTCGCGCCGCTCGTATGCCGACCACGTGCCGAGTGCCGCGGTCGAGGGATTGCCGGTGCGCGCGAAGGCAATCCAGGCCGTCCACACATTCAGCAGCAAGCAATCCTCGCTCATTCTCGGATCGGTGCAGAGCGCGCTCTTGTTCTGCATTGCCGCGGGTCCGTATTCGAGTGCCGTGCGCACACCGGTCCATGCCGGCGGCGGCGTGGCGCGGCGAAACCTCGCCGCGGTGCCGTAGGGGACACCTTTGAAGACGTGAACGCCCGATTGGCTGGTGCCGCTCACTGCGCCGCTGCGCGTGGTCGAAACCGGTGCCTCGCCACCGTAGGCACGGCGCGCAAGCGTGGTAGTTGCGGCAGCTGCAAACGTGAGCCGTGCAAACGATCGACGCGTGAAATCGCCCCACGATGCTTCTCCCTTCCGACGCCAGGCATGGTGCGAGCCCGCGTCTGGCCGATCAAGCGCGTTCGCAGCCCCGTGGGCCTAACCGTACAATCCGACCGATCCGATCGCTCGGTGCACAGGCGGGCCGATGCAGCAGAAATATCCCTACTACCTCGGCGGCGAACCGGTGTTCGCCAACGACGACTTGGCAGTTACCGACAAATTCTCCGGCAAGGTCGCGGCGCGCGTCGCCCTGGCCGATGCCGCGGCCATCGATGCCGCAATCGGCAAAGCGGTCGCCGCGCAAGATGCCATGGCGGCGATGCCGCCCTATGCGCGACAAGACGTACTCAACCATTGTGTTGCGCGCTTCAAGGCGCGTTTCGACGAACTGGCGGATGCGCTGTGTATCGAAGCGGGCAAACCGATCAAAGATGCCCGCGGTGAAGTCACCCGCCTGATCGATACATTTCGTGTTGCTGCGGAAGAGTCGGTGCGCATCGGCGGTGAAGTGGTGAACTTGGAAATCTCGGCGCGCGCGAAAGGCTATCGCGGCATGTACAAGCGCGTGCCCGTCGGCCCGTGCTCGTTCATCAGCCCCTTCAACTTCCCACTCAATCTAGCCGCACACAAGATCGCGCCGGCCATCGCCGCGGGTTGCACGTGGATCATGAAGCCCGCCAGCTACACACCAATTGGTGCGTTGATGATGGCGGAGGTGCTGACCGAGACCGATTTGCCAAAGGGTGCATTCTCCGTGTTGCCGGCGCATCGCGACGGCGCCGGCTTGTTCACCACCGACGATCGCTTGAAGCTCTTGTCGTTCACGGGTTCACCGGACGTGGGTTGGGCACTGAAGGCGCAGGCCGGCCGCAAAAAGGTCGTGCTAGAACTGGGCGGCAATGCCGCCTGCATCGTCGATGGCGACCAAGCCGACCGCCTCGATCAAGTGGTCGAGCGGCTCGTATTCGGAGCCTTCTACCAGTCGGGCCAAAGCTGTATCAGCGTGCAGCGCATCATCGCGCACGACTCGTTGTACGAAGCGCTCCGAAGCAAGCTCGTGGCAGCGGTGAAGGCGCTGCCGATGGGTGACCCACGAGATGAACGCACATTCATCGGCCCGATGATCTCGACTGGCGAGGCAAAGCGACTCGAGGGCTGGATCGAAGGCGCCATCGGGCGCGGCGCAAAGTTACTCTGTGGTGGCACGCTCGAAGGTGCGATGCTCGAACCGGCCGTGCTGGAAGACGTCGGGCTCGACACGGAGATGAATTGCGAAGAAGCATTTGGTCCAGCGGTAGCGCTGTATCGCTACCAGGACTTCGAAGCGGCGCTCGCACAGGTAAACGAAAGCCGCTTCGGCCTGCAGGCCGGGGTATTCACGAACGACATCCGCAAGGCCATGCGTGCCTGGGACGTGCTCGAAGTCGGTGGCGTGATCGTCAACGACGTACCGTCGTGGCGGGTCGACAACATGCCGTACGGCGGTGTGAAGGATTCCGGGCTGGGCCGCGAAGGCATCCGCTACGCAATCGAAGACATGTCGGAGCTTCGTTTGCTCGTGGTTCGCGGCTGAGCATGCGACGTGTCGCGCTGATCGCAGTTCTGGGCTCGAGCCTTGCGTTTTGCCTGGCGTTTACGCTGCTGCCGGCGTGGCTAGGCGTGCGTGCCGACGAATCGCCGTGGACTTGGGGAGTGATCGGATTCGTCGGTCTCACGCTGCTGACCAATCTGTTCGCGTTCGGCTACGTTCGTAAGGAGCGGCGTTGATGGCGATCGCCTGCTTCTTCGTCGTCATTGCGATTACGCTCGTCATCACCTACGTCGCAGCACGCCGCACGAAATCGACCGAGGAGTTCTACGTCGCCGGACGCTCGATCGGGGGCACGATGAATGGCTTTGCCATTGCCGGCGACTTCGTGTCGGCCGCCACGCTGCTTGGCACGTCGGCTCTTCTGTACGTCGCTGGCTTCGACGCCACGCTGTATCTGGTTGCGCCACTCGTCGCCTTCACCGTGTTCTTGTTCGCAATGAGTGACCGCCTGGTCGGCTCCGGGCACTACACATTCACCGACATTCTCTGTGCACGACTCGACGAGCGCCCGGTGCGCATCGTTGCAGCCACCACGGCGCTTGTGTCGGCAATCATGTACCTGATGGTGCAGGTGGTCGGCGCTGGTGCGCTGTTACAAGTGTTGTTCGACATTCCATACCGGATGGCGGTGGCGATCGTAGGCGCGTTGATGATCGTCTACGTCGCCGTGGGCGGCATGCTGGCCACGACATGGGTGCAGATCACCAAGGCCGCGCTTCTGATCACCGGTGTGACGATTTTGGCGTTGCTCGTGCTGACGCGCGTCGACTTCGACATTGGTGGTTTGCTTGCTGTCGCGCCGGATGTGCTTCGAATTGGCGGCTTGCAGCTGTCGACGCTCGATTCGGTTTCGTTGCTGCTTGGCTTGAGCTTCGGGTTGGTCGGCTCACCACATCTATTGATGCGCTTCTTCACGGTACCCACGGCGCGCGCGGCACGCACTTCGGCAGCGGTCGCGCTCGGTTGCGTGTCGTACGTGAATCTGCTCATCGTGCTGGTGATCGGTGCAGGTGCCGTATTCTTGGTGCGTGGAATACCCGCCTACCACGACGCAGCCGGCGTCATGGTCGGCGGTGCGAACATGGTGAGCATCCACTTGTCGCACGCCGTCGGCGGTGAGATGTTTCTCGGCATCATGTCTGCGGTCGCGTTTGCGACCATCCTCGCCGTGGTGGCCGGCTTGACGTTGGCCAGCGTCTCGGCGGTGTCGCACGACTTGTACGCCAAGGCGTGGCGGCGCGGTCGCACCAGCCAACGCGAAGAGTTGTTGGTGTTACGCATTGCCACGGTGCTGATCGGCGCCATTGTGGTAGTGCTCGGTATCGCCTTCGAAGGGCAAAACATCGCCTATCTCGTATCGCTTGCGTTGTCGGTGGCCGCCAGCACCAACTTTCCCATGTTGATTCTCACGATGTATTGGCGTGGGTTCACGACGCGCGGTGCCATCGTCGGCGGCATCACGGGCCTCGTCACCACGATCGCATTGGTGACATTGAGCCCCGCCGTGTGGGTGACCGTGCTCGGATATGAGCACGCAGTGTTTCCATCGGAGTATCCTGCGCTGTATTCGATGGCCGCGGGGTTCGGCGCGATGTGGTTCTTCTCGACCACGGATCGCAGCGCCCGCGCTCGTATCGACAAGGAGGCATTCGGACGATGACGCTGGTGTTGAACGACGCCGAAGTGGCGGCCCGCATTCTCGACCATGCCGCAAACGGCACCACCGATCTCGGCGCTGATGTCTGGCGCGAGCCGGTTGCCAACTATCGTTCGCCCGATCGGCTGCGCGCCGAAATCGAACGTGTGCTGCGTGCAACCTCTGTTCCTTTCTGCCCGTCGGCGGCATTGCCGGAGATCGGTAGCTTCGTGGCGCGCGATGCCGCCGGCATTCCAGTGCTGGTCGTGCGCGGTCGGGATGGCATCGCGCGAGCTTTTCAAAACGTTTGCCGCCATCGCGGTATGACCATCGCCGCTGGATCCGGCTGTGCCAAGGTGTTCACGTGTGGCTATCACGGCTGGGCGTACGGGCTCGATGGCAAGCTGAATCACGTACCCGACGACTACGGTTTTCCGGGGTTGGATAAGGCAACGCACGGGTTGGTGCCCATCGGTTGCCGCGAACGTTTTGGCCTCGTGTTCGTCAATACCAGCGTGCGTGGCGAGACATGCGAGGTCGACGACCTACCCCAACTCATTGGTGACGATCAAATCCTCCTGTCGTCCAGCGAGCGGGTGACCGACGCCAATTGGAAGCTGGTGCTCGAGGGTTTGATCGAGGGTTATCACATCAAGGCGACGCATCCGGAATCGTTCTATCCATACGGTTACGACAATCTCAACGTGGTGGAGACGTTCGGTCGCCATAGCCGCGTCACCTATCCTTTCCGTCGCATCGAAAAGCTGAGGGACGTGCCGCCGGCCGAACGCCGCGTGAGCGGCTTGCTGACGTACGTCTACCACGTCTTTCCGAACGCGTTCATCACAGTGCTGTCGAGCCATACGAACTTGGTGGTGCTCGAGCCGATCGACGTCGCGCACACGCGAACTGTCAATTACACGCTGACCAACGCCGGTGCGGGCGGCGGCGATCCTGAGTCGGCGATCGCGGCAGCCAAGAAGGATTCGGCGTTCGTCGGCGGTACCGGGGTGGCCGAGGACCGCGCCGTGGTCGAGAGCATTCAGCGCGGCCTCGGCAGCAGTGCCAACGACGTATTCACGTTCGGCAAATTCGAGTCGGCCATCGTCCACTTCCACCGCACGCTCGATGCGGCGCTGGCGGCCTAGACCGAGCTTTTACGTCATCTCGCGGAAGCATTTGCGTAACTCGCCTACGAACGTCTCCGGTCGTTCGAAGGCGGCGAAATGTCCACCCTTGTCCAACTCGTTGTAGTACACGAGATTGGTGAAGCGTTTTTCCGCCCAGCGCTTCGAAGTTCGGAAGATCTCCTTCGGAAACACGCTGATGCCAGCCGGTAGCTTCACCTCGTCGCGCGCGACCTTGTTGAAACTCTCCCAATAGATGCGCGCCGACGACGCGGCAGAATTGGTGAGCCAGTACAGCATGACGTTGTCGAGCATGTCATCGCGCGCGATGACGTTCTCGGGGTGACCATTGCAGTCGGTCCACGCCCAGAACTTTTCCATGATCCACGCCAATTGCCCGGCGGGAGAGTCGGCGAGTGCATAGCCCAGCGTTTGCGGCCGCGTGCTTTGCTGCTTCGAGTAGCCGGAGTCCCACTCCTGATAGTGCTGCATGCCGGCGAGTGCGCTTTGCTCGTGCGCCGTGAGACTCGAGAACGTGTCGGGATCAGGGTTCACGATCGCCATGTTGATGTGGATGCCACGGCAAGGACCGGCATGGTTGAACCCGAGCGCCGTGGTGACGATCGCACCCCAGTCGCCGCCTTGTGCGTAGTAGCCCTCGTAACCGAGCTTCGCCATGAGCTCGTTCCAGGTCGCCGCGATTTTCTCGATGCCCCAGCCCGGGCTCGTTGGCTTGTCGGAAAACGCGAAGCCCGGTAGCGACGGGCAGACGACATGAAACGCATCGCGCGCCTCGCCACCGTGGGCGGTCGGATCGGTGAGTGGCTCGATGACCTGTTGGAATTCGACCACTGATCCAGGCCAGCCGTGGGTCATGACCAGCGGCTTTGCGTCCGCATGCTTGGAGCGGACGTGGATGAAGTGGATGCCGAGGCCGGCGACCGTCGTCTTGAACTGGGGGAAGCGATTGAGTCGTGCTTCGCGGGCGCGCCAGTCGTAATTCGTGGCCCAGTGATCGCACAGCGTCTGAACGTAGGCGAGCGGAATGCCCTGCGACCAATCGTTCGGCGTCTCTTTGTCGGGCCACCGGGTGGCGTTGATTCGGCGCTTCAAGTCGGCGAGATCCGCATCGTCGATCGCAATGCGGAACGGTTCGATGGTGTCGGTCATGGTGTCCTCCTGGCGAGTAGCGAAAGGTGGCCGCATTCGGCTGCTGTCGTCAACGCCACGAGACCTCACCTCGAAGTCGAACTTTTGCCTCGTAGCCGAACTTTGCCTCGGAGGCGAGCTTTCCTCGGGCGCGGCTAGCTGCCCCAACATCTCGAACTGGCTGAGGTCACCTACGAGGCAAAGTTCGCCTCCGAGGCCACGTCGGCCTCAGGTGGCCGCGTACTCCGACATTCGGGCGGCCTCCAGCGCCGAGCGCTTGGCGCGGTCGAGGTCGTAGTGCAGGCGCGAGACGATGCGCTGCGCGTACAGACCGCCGCCGGCTTGAATGTTGGTGACTGCATACCAACCGCCGAGTGCGTCGGCCGTGTAGTCGCGGATCGCGTGGAACAGCTTGGTGCGATAGATGCCGTCGACCGACTGCATGGTACCCATGTACTTGCGCACCAAGTGCCCGGTCTTGTCGTTGTCGAGATCGGCCATGCCGGGTGCGGTGAGAATGCTGCCGCCCGCGATGTCGTGCAGGTGACGCACCATGAGCGAATAGTTGGCGGCACCGTGGTACTTGCCGACGTTCGTGTACAGCTCGTTCGGGAATGCGGCGCCGTCCGACGTGATACTGCAATTGGCGAGCGCGGCCTCGAGACTCGCACGAATGAGCGATGCGTTGATCATCATCTCGGAGATCTTCTCCTTGATGTGACTCACCTTCTCCAGTCCGTTTGCTTCGGAAATGAGCTGCGCGAAGCCGACTAGACGGTCGTATTGAGTCGCCATGCCAGACAATCCACCGAGGCGTTCCCACAAACCGAGTGAGTGGGCGAACACCGCGGCGAGTTCGGGATGGTCACCACCCAAGAAGACACGTTCGTTCGGCACGAATACGTCGTCGAAGATCACGAACCCTTCCGGCGTATGGTGGCGGCCCGACATCGGAAAGTCGCGCACGTCGGCGTGCCTTGGTGCGTAGGTGGTGTTGATGATCTTCACCCCCGGCGCATTCACCGGAACCATGCATGCGACCGAATACTGGCCTTCGTCAGGCTTCATCGACTTGGTGGGTATGGTCATCAGCTCGTGGCCCATCGATGCGGCCGAGATGTGTAGCTTCGCGCCGCGAATGACGATGCCGTCGGGCTTGCGCTCGACGACGCGGACATACGCATCGGGATCGTCTTGCAAGCCAGGCCGTCGGCTACGATCGCCCTTGGCGTCGGTGATGCATTGCGTGATGCGCACGTCGCGCTGTTGCGCTTCCTTGACCCACTCGCGAATGCGGGCGGCATTCTCTGGTAGCGTCGCTTCGATTCGATCTGCCGCAGTCAGTAGCGTCATGATCGAGGCATAGGTGACATGCGTGAGCAAATCCACAGACTCGTGCAGTTCCACCTGCTCGCGCAGTTCGGTGGCCGACCCAGGCACCTTCATGAAGGCGCCGATCGCATTGGGGGCGGGATCGTAGAAACGGTCGTAACCTTTGGCTGCCGAGTCGACGGTGATACCGAGGATCGGATGACCCGGCAGGTCGACGATCTGCTCGCCCTCGAAGAAGGTCTCCCGGCCGTCGTCGAGTGAACGCTTGTACTGCTCACCGGTCATCATGGTGTGGTGCTCCCCTTGCTTGAACTATCAGATGCCGCCCGGCGCGACGCGCCTGGAGGCGGTCAATGTCGAACCGCCGATACTACTCAAATTGGGCCGTGGAAAGCGCTTCGTGGTTGCCCTACCTGCTGCCGGCTGCAGCCAGGGCCGGAACAGGCCAACAAGCCCACGAATTTGCCGAACGTTTTCCTGCACTTCTACTGACGGAAACGAGATCGCGATCGCAGTAAGTTGAGCCTTGCCATCACAGTAGTTGGGTGAAGGCGGTGGATCTGACCAATCTTCTCTGGCGGCTTCTGGTCGTCGCGCTCGTCTACCTCGGCCTTCTGGGCCAGGAGCAGGAGCACCCGTAGCGCACGGGCCGTAGCGCGGTGCGGGCGACCGGCCGTCGATCGCGGCGCGTTCTGGTACCCTCGATCCTGTCGTTGAACGGGGGGACCGGCATGATCTCGAGACCCTGCCTCGCCGCCATACCGCGTGCCGCCGGCGCTCCGCGCGGCGCCGAGGGGCGTCCATGACGACATCGCTCGCCCATCTGCGCGTCATCGACGCAGCATCGTTTCTCGCCGGTCCGGCAGCGGCCACCATCATGAGCGACTACGGCGCCGACGTAATCAAGGTCGAACCATTGGTCGGCGACGGCCACCGCCGCTTATCCGGCAGTCATCCCATCGACTACACCTGGCAACTCACCGATCGCAATCGGCGCAGCATCGCGCTCGACTTCGGCACCGAGGAAGGCCGGCGAATATTGCTCGAGCTCATCGACGGTGCGGATGTGCTGCTGCTCAATCTGCGTGCCGATCAGCTGAGGCGCTATCGACTCGGCTACGAGATCGTGCGCGAGCGCAATCCACGACTGGTCTATGCCCACATCTCGGGCTACGGCCTCACCGGGCACGATGCCGACCGGCGCGCATTCGATTTGACCGGGTTTTTCGCCCGCACCGGCGTGATGGACGTGGTGCGGCATCGCGATCATGCGCCGGCGCCACCGGCCGGCGGCATGGGCGATCACGTCACCGCCATGAGCTTGTTCGGCGCCATCATGCTGGCGCTTTACCGGCGCGAACGCTCGGGCATTGGCGGCATGGTATCGACGTCGCTGGCTGCCAACGGCACTTGGGCGAATGGCCTACAGGTGGGCGCAATGCTCGCGGGCTTGGATCCGACCGCGCGGCGTGACGCAGAAGGCCACAGCAATCCGTTCACCAACGTCTATCGCACGCGCGACGGCCGGTTCGTGATGCTGGCGCTGGCGTTGCCCTGGAAAGAGTGGCCCGCACTCGCACGTGCGCTCGATCATCCAGAATGGCTCGACGATCCGCGTTTTCCGGATTTGTCGACGGCTATGAGCAATCGGGTTGCGCTGCGCGAGATGATCAACGAGGCGTTCGCCACCATCGATGCCGACGAGGCGGATCGGCGGCTACGTGCCGCCGGCGTGCCGTACAGTCTGGTGGCGCGGTTGAAGGACGTGGTGGACGATCCTCAACTGATCGCCAACGGCGCTATCGTTGCCACGGATTCGAAAGAGGCTGGCTACCAACGCACGTTGGCAACGCCGTTCGCGCTTGCCGACGAACCGCAGCGCATACCCAAACGTGCGCCCGCGATCGGCGCAGATACACGCGAGGTGATGGCAGAGCTCGGTTACGACGAGGCGGAGGTGCAACGCTTGATTGCGGCCGGCGTGGTCGGCGCTCCCTGACGCAGGTATTCGATTTCACTTTTCTTCTAGGAGTAGACGATGGCGACCGTTCTCATTACTGGTGCAAATCGCGGAA
>QJXZ01000171.1 GCA_003248125.1 Gammaproteobacteria bacterium
CGGCATAATTCTCGCGCTTAGTCATGTTGTCGGCCGAAGCGGGGTGGGGGTTTGAGCTCGCGCGATTATAACGACAAAGCCGCGACCCCAGACAAACAGCCGAGCGTATGGGCCATCGCGAGTTATCGCGCCGGCGAAAACTCGCAGATCTTCGGTCTCGTCTCGCGGTTACCGTTGGCGGCCACCATCAAACGCATCGCCTACTCGCGGCTTGCGGGACCGATCGGAATACTACGCCGCGTGACCGCGGGCGTTGCCGATCCGTCGCGTTCGGATGCGCTTACGCCACCGTGGCCTGATCTCATCGTTTCCGCAGGCGTGAAGAACGAACCGCTGGCACGCTGGATTCGTGCCCAGAGCGGTGGCCGAACGCGTCTCGTGTTCCTTGGCCGCACGTGGGCGAGCCGCAAGCACTTCGACCTGGTGGTGACCACGCCGCAGTATCGATTGCCCGATGAACCCAACGTGTTGCACAACTTGATGACCCAGCACGGCGTTACGAAGGCGCGGCTCGTCGACGAGTCTGCGAAGTGGGAAGTGCGCTATGGGCAATTGCCGGGGCCCCGCTTCGGTGTGCTGCTGGGCGGTGACTCGGGACCCTACGTGTTCGGCCCGAAGGCAGCGGCAAGACTGGCGGAAGCGCTCAATGCGATGGCGAGCAAGCGTGGTGGGTCGGTCATGGTGACGTCGAGCGCGCGTACACGCAACGATGCGATCGATGTGCTCGAGTCACGCCTCACGGTACCTCACGACTGTCATCGATGGCGCGCCGGCGATGCCGAGAATCCTTACTTCGGCATTCTCGCGTTGGCCGACGAGTTGGTGGTGACGAATGACAGCATCGCCATGCTGAGTGAGGCCGCCGCGACCGGCAAGCTGGTGCATGTCGTGCCTTTGCGCCGCGCCGGGACGGCCGGAGCCGATGTCACTCTGAAGGCGCTTGCTTACGGATTGATGATGCGGATCGGGCCACAACGGCTGTCGCGAGACCTGTCGCGATTTCACGATGCCTTCGTCGCGGCTCGTCATGGGGTTTGGCTCGGTGACCCACCTTGCATCCCCTCGCGAACGGCGCTCGCCGAAGCCGAATCGACGCGCGAGCGCGTGCTGTCGCTGTTGTAGTTCGGCGTGTTTTCTCGAGCCTGCGGTTGGGCGCCGGCAAGCCCGCTCCGACAAGTGCTACCCAGCTAAGCGCGCATAGCCGTGGTTGCCGCGCGATTGCTGATTCTCTCGATGCGCTTTGCCCGTAATCGATAGACACGGTCTGCGACTTCGGCGAGTGCCGGCTGATGCGAGACGGCGAGGATGGTCAGCTCGGCGCTCAACGACTTCAGCGTCGCGCAGATGCCGGCTTCCGTTTCAGCGTCGAGCGCGCTGGTGGCCTCGTCCAGGATGAGCAGCTGTGGATGATGCACGAGCGCCCGAGCGATCATGATGCGTTGCCGTTGGCCGCCTGAAAGCCGTGTACCGCGCTCGCCGACCAGGGCGTGAATTCCTTCGGGCAGGCGCTCGACGAAGGCCTCCGCCCCGGCCGCCGCAAGCGCTGCGCGGGCGTCGTCTTCGGTCAGCGTCGGATCGCCCAGCGTGACGTTTTTCAGCACGGAATCGTGCAGGAGCAGATTGTCTTGTGGCACGTAGCCGATCCGCTGTCGCCATGCGCGTAGCTCGATCTCAGCGAGCGGCACGTCGTCGATGCGAATCTCGCCTCGATCGGGACGGATGAGACCGATCACGAGATCCGCAACCGTGGTCTTGCCGGCACCGGAGTCGCCGACCAGACAGGTGATGTGGCGCGCGGGAATTTCGAGACTGACGTCGTCGAGAATGGTATTGGTGCCGAACGCGAACGAAACACGGTCGAACACTATTGCACGCTCGAGTTCGACCGTTCGGGCGCCGGTCGGGGCTTCCGCGGCACGCGTAGCTTCCGCGATCGTTCTGTCGAGCGCCCAATACGCGCTCTCGAACGTCGTCATGGTCTGATAGAGCTTTTGAACCTTGCTGACGCGCTTCAGCGTTTGGCCCAGCACGAGCACCATGAAGGTCACGATTGCGAGGCCGACGTCGAACACCACGAGGGCAACGTAGATACCGATGACGATGACGCCGGCCAACAGCGACTCTTGGGCGCTCTCGAGACCAGCTTGGCTAACTGCCTCGCGGCGCAGTGCGCTGCGTAGCTTCTGCGTCTCGAACGTGAGTACTTCTTCGGCGACCCGATCGCGGCCCATGGATTTGAACGTCTTCACTGACGACAGCACATCCGTGAGGCTGCTGAGCAATGCCCGATACCATTTCGTTTGACGGTCCCCGGCGCGACGCGCCATGCGGACTAGAACGTGCGAGATACTGAACACGAGGCCGCCGGCCAGAATGCAAAGCAAAGTCGCTTGCCACGATGCGATCAGCGCGATCGCGAAGTAGACCGATGCCTCGACACTCGTTGCGAGCACGCGTACGCCGAAGACATAGGCGTTCGATGCGCGCCAAGCTTCGGTTGCCATCGAGTTCGCTAGTGCGCCGCTCGACTGGTGCGTGAAGAACTCCCACCGCGACGCGATGACGGCGCGTAGTAACGACATCCGCAAGCCCGTCGCTACATCGGCCGAGATGTAGCCGATTCGTTGGTTCGCGAGGAAGACCAGAATGTTCTTCACGACGATGGCGGAGAGGATGATCGACAACAGCACACCGAGCGTTGGGGTGATGCCGAGTTGATTCATCGTGTTCGATAGGAGCTGCGTGATGTCGTTGGTCGGCCCAGCGTCACCGCTGGCGAGCGCCAGCTCGAGCGTCGGCAGCAGCGCCGACAATCCGATCCCGTCGGCAACGCCGGACAACAGCAATGCCACCACGAGAATGAGGCTTTGCCAGGGATAGTTGCGGACGAATGTCTTGAGCAGCTGCATGTGCGGGTCAGGGTGCGGCTCGTGTCAATGCCATGGCGGCACCGAATACGATCACACCCGGCAGGAGGCTGGCCAGCGCTACGGGAACGCCGGCGAGTATACCCGCGTTGACTGTGACCTGCTCTCCCAGGTAGAGAACGAGTGCGGCAGCGGCGCCGATGGCCATGCGTACGGCCTTACCGCCACGACCACGCGACGTCAGTGCGAACGCGCAGGCGAGCATTGCATATGCCGTTGCCGCAATCGGTAGCGCGATGCGCCGCCACAGCTCGACGCGTTCGTCGAGCGCAGTGGCCGCGGTCGCTGTACGGCCGAGCAACTGCTCGATCGACAAGCTCGTGACCGTGAGCGCGTAGATGTCGCTCTCCGACTGCCACACCGGCGACCAAGACGCGGCGGCGCGTGTATCCAGACGTATCGGTGCGCCGTTCGCGTAGTGCTTCTCGGTCAGTGATTCGAGACGCCATTGCCTTGGTCCCTGCACTTCGGCGCGCTCTGCGTGACGGTACGATTGCAGCATGCCGTGCTCGTCGAGTGCGAAGATGCGAATACCGGTTGGGCGTTGGGCGTCGGTCAGGCCCTCGATGTTGACGTAGGTGGAGTCGCTCTGCGCCCAGAAGCCGCCGTCGGGCAGCGGATTGCCCTGTGCCGCCGTCTCGTACATGCGCAACAGACTCGCTTGCAGATGCGCCGGACGGGCGACGAGTTCGATTGCCGCGATCAGCAGCATGAACATGACCGCGGCGCTCGCGGCCGTGCGCAGAAACCAAGCCCGCGAAGTGCCTGCTGCGCGCAATGCCGTGATCTCGGAGGTGGTGTCCAGGCTCGCGAACGCAGCGAGCGTGCCGAGCAAGGCGACGAATGGTGCAAGGTCGACCAGCAACGCGGGCGTGCCATACAGCACTACCACGATCGCGTCGACGATGTCGTAGCGTGCATCGCCCACATCTTCGGCTTCGGTCATGAACGCAATGAGATCGAATAGCACGATCAGTGCCGCAGCCATCGTGGCGTAATGCTTGGCCAGCTCGACGATCACATAGCGCGACGCGCGGTTCATGCGGGTCGCGCCAGGCTCAAGGCCGGAATTCGGCGCAGCAGAACGAAAATTACGAGCGGTAGCAGCGGTACCCACAGCATGCCCGGCAGCGCCGCCGTCTGGCCATTTTCGACCCACGTGCGGGCGACCGCCCCCATGTTGAAGACGATCGCATAGACCACGAGGCCGACAATCAGACGCGGATAGGGAGAGCTCTTCGGCTTGCTGCGACTCAGCTCCACGGCGATGAGCATCATGAAGAAAGCGGTCAAAGGCAGCGTGACGCGCCATTGCAGCTCGGCGACTTCCTTGGGTCGTTCCGAGCCGAGCAACATCGCCGTTGCCAGCGCACGCCGCTGGCTGCTGATGCCCTCGAATGCCTCTTCCGGTGCGAAGTACACGAGTCGTTCGAAGGTCGACTGGCGATCGGCCAGTGTTGCATCGTCGATCCACTGACTGACGCCGTGCTCGAGCTCGATGCGCCGCCCGACGTCGGCCGCTGCGGGCAGGATTCGACCCGACTCGGCATGAATGATTCGGACGCCGCCAGTCATGCGGTTCTGCATGAACACGCCTTGCATCGTATCGGCGTCGCGATCGATCGCGTTGGCGACGAGCACGGTATCGTCGGAAATGGAGTAGAAACGGCCCGCCTGCATGGCCGAAGTCGAAAGCGATGCAGCACTGGCATCCAGCCGGTAGCTCTCGCCGTAGGCCCATGGTCGCGCGAACAGCGCCAACGTGGCGACCACGACGCTGGCGACGAAGCACAAGAGCCAAACGGGTCGCGCCATGCGTAGCGGACCGATGCCGGCGCCATAGAATGCGAATGCTTCGCGCTCGCGATGCCAATTCAGCATGGTCGCCAACACACCAAAGTACAGCGCCGTCGGCAGCAGTACTTCGGATGCGGTGACATCGCGCAGAAACACCATCGTCAATACGTGCTCGAATGGAATTCGTGAGAAGGCGGCATCACGTAGCAGCGTTGCAGCGTTGAATGCGGTGACGAGCAGGATCAGAAGGAGGAAACCGAACAGTGTCGGTAGTGCGACGAGCCGGACAATGTAGCGATCGACGATCAAATCGACTGGTCCGGTGGTGCGGACGTGCGAATGAATCGGAGATGCGGTGTAATCCTGCGCACTTTCCAAGCCTAATCGATTGCGCACGAGTGTAGCGACGGGGGAGAGGCCATGTCGATTGGCGGTGCTACGCAACGCGTCTGGATATTGCGAGGTGCGAAGGTCGGTGACTTCGCGCAGATGCGGGCGCTCAGCCGCGCGCTTGGTTGGCCTACCGAAGTACGACAACTGTACTTCCGGTCGTTCGAGTTACTGCTGCACGCGTGGCCGCGAGCGACGTTGGCAGGCGTGGATCGGCGGCGCTCGGACGTGCTTGCCCCGCCCTGGCCCGATCTGTTGCTGACCGCCGGGAGACGCAATGAGTTGCCTGCACAGTGGATCAAGGCGCACGCCCCCGACATTCGTCTCGTGCACGTAGGACGGCCGTGGTCGCATCCGAGGCGCTTCGACCTAGTCGTCTCGAATCGCCAATACGGCCTGGAGGCGGGGCCGAATGTGATCGTCAACACACTGCCGCTGGTCGATGCGAACGGGCAGTCGATCGAGAGCGACCCGTGGTTGCCGCGGTTCGCGCAATTGCCTCGGCCGTGGACGGCGGTCCTGATCGGCGGTAACAGTGGGCCTTGGGTGTGGACACACCGGCGCGTCATGGCGTTCATCGATGCGCTCCACGACTTTCGCGCGCGCCATGGGGGCAGTCTGTTGGTCACCACGAGTGCGCGCACACCAAGCGTGCTGAGCCGTGCGCTCGAAGCGCGTCTCCTGCCGCCGGCATACGTGCATCGGTACGGTCGCGACGACGGAAACCCGTATGCCGCGATGCTGGCGCTCGGCGACCGTTTCGTCGTGACGGCCGACAGCTTGTCGATGCTGAGCGAAGCGCTCGCCACGGCGCGCGAGGTTCTACTCTACGACCACCTGCGCGAAGTTCCTGGCCTCGACGCGAGCCAACTGCGTTGGCGACCGCTCGTGCATCGGGCCGCGCTTGCGTTTGGTCCGCGGCGGATGCAACGCGATCCCCAGCGTTTGCACGAGGCGCTACGTATCGACGGAGCGATCGGTGATTTGCAGAGTGATCGGGTGACGGCACGAGGCGATGCGATCCACGACCGCGACATGGCGCGCGCGGTCGCCGCGGTACAAGCGTTGTTCTAGATCGTGCGGGAGCGGCTCGATTGGGATCAGGTTCGAGTGCGAGCGGGGTTGGCCACGATCTAGCTCTGCCGCTTGCCAACTAGCCCGGCAACGGCAATGGCGGCTGGCCCGGCGGCGCCAGCTGTGGGGTGCGCTCGAGCACCTCGAAGGCGTCGTGGCGCACATGGTTCGCTTCCATTTCTTCGCGGAGCATCTCGACGGTGACCTTGCCGCTTTCCACGCATTCGCGCAGCAGCCCGAAAAAGAACAGTTCTTGGTTCTTGTCCGGGTGCTGCTTGTAGTTGCCGAGGAATGCGTATTCGCCGAACAGCTTGCGACGTGCACGCATCAACCACCCGATTGGCGGAAACAGCCGGAACCGCTCGGCGATGCGCCAATCGACCGGCAAGCCGGTCTTCCACGGCTGGGTTTTGCGGCGCGTGGTGTGCAGCATCTTGGTGTTTGCCGTCAGCTTGTCGAAATCGTTCCACTCGTGCTCGAGGGAACCGATGGTGTCGCGATCCTCGGTCTTCAAGCAGATCCAGTCGTGGTAGTCGAGACCGCCATCGAACATGGCGCGGAAGTTCTTCTCGCATTGCCAGTGCGTGAGTTTGGAGCAATCGAGCAGCATCACGCTCGATGCCATGCAATGATCGACGAATCCCTTGGGACCCGATCGCTGACGACAGAAGATGGCTTTGCCCTGCATGTCGCGGTTCAACAGTTGCCATATGTCGCCGACTGCGAATATGTCGGGGTCGATGATGACGGCGCGACCCTGGTAACCCATGAGCTCCGGCGGCATGAATCTGAGCGGCGTGAACGACTGCAGATCATCGTTCAGCCACACGCGCTTGACGCCGTCGCGCAGGTACAACTTGCCTTCGTGCTCGCGCAAGAACGGGTAGTCGACCGTGTTGATGATGCGGACATCGAACTTGTCCCGATTCGGCGAGTTTCGCCGCAGCGCATGCTCGGCGACGATGGCGCCGACGATTTGCTTCGGATTGGTGTGAATGAATACGCAGTGGTTCATGGCGTTGCCTCCCGAGTCGCGGTGACTTGCACGTAGGAGAAGCGCGGGTCGAGCGTGGCGGCGATGATACCTTCAATACGAGCCAATTCCTCGTCGTCGAAGTCGTCTTGGTAGCCGCCGACTTTGGCGCGTCGCGCCTTGAACGAATCTGGATTGTCGACGTCGGCGGCTTTCAGCCGGCCGCTGCTCGACGTGGCGTCCGCCTCGCGCTGTTTCATGTTCTCGAACCTTGCCCACTCCACCGCATCGTGAATTTGCTCGTCCGTGGCATCGGCATTCAAGAAGTCGGCAATTCGCCGAAAGGTGTTCTCGGTATCCGCCCGTAAATCCTCGTAGCGGACGACCAGCGCGTTGTCCAACGTATCGATACCTTTGGCCCATTCGTTGAGCCACGTGATGACCTTGGCGAGTCCGCTCGGCCCCATCGTGAAGTCGTAAAGCGAAAGGTTGTCGTCAGGCGCGGGATATCGATTGAGGGCAATTTTGTGGCCGCGCATGCGATGCTTCCATTGATGAAACTGCGACACGGTAATGTCGGCAGGATGGCGCACGAGCAGCACGACCCGTTTGTTGCGAAAGGCGTCTTTCGACGCACCGGCGCGGGTGTAGTCACGTAGATAGTTGTCGTGCGTGAAGAAGACGCGTGGGATCGCGGCATCCACCTTGTGGAAATTGTCGAATTCGATGAGCTCGCCTTCCGGCAACCCGTATCGTCGCTGATAGAGCCGCGAGATCATCACGCGAAGCCAAGTCCGCCCGCTCTTGCCGAACGACACGATGACGGCGTCGGCCGCGTGCACGCGGCGCCACTCCAGCCAGCCGCGGATGCGGCGTTCGGTGGGGTAGCGCTTGGCAGTCGGTAGCAATGATCCGGCGCGTTCGAAGGCTCGCAGCAGCATTGGTTCGGCGCGGTATGGCTCGGGGCGCGTAGTGTAGCGTGGCAGCCGCGTTCGGTCAGGCTTCTACGACGTTGCGGACCGCATTCACGACGCGATCGAGATCGTCGTCCACTGCTGCAATTGCGACGGGTAACGGGTTTGGGGTGAGCACCGCGTGGCCGCTCGCGACCAGGCGGCGATAGACCTCGGTGAGATCGCGGCGAAACACCGTGACGCCAAGCCGCGGCAGGCATCGATAGATCACACGGTTCGGCAGCTGTGCCAACCATTCGGGTAGATGGGCTCGGGCCCAGCGCGTGACTGCGCGCAGCGGCAGCGGAAACACGGCCAACGGCCGGCGAAGACGCACCACCTCGGTGATCATCGACATGCTGTCGCCGGTGACAACGAACCCATCGGCATGGGCGAGCAGCCCGAGATAGGGGTTCGGCGAGGCATCGCCCCATTGCCAGAGGTGCGCGCCGACAGGTAGTGACTCGCGCAGCGCCGCCGTGGCCGCGGCGCTGGTGCGCCGACTGGTCGTCACGAACAGCGTACCGCCACTGGCATAGCGCCCTGCAACTTCCATGAGCGCGCGTGCCGCGCCTACATCGAACGTATACGGGCGCGTCGCGCCGCCCACCAGCACTGCGATCAGCGGTCGCGGAAGATCGGCAAGTGTGTTCTGCCACTCCGTGCGGGCGGCGGCGATGCGGTCGTGATCGATGCGCATGAGCGGTAGCGTCGTGTGGACGACATTCGGGGCACTGGGTACCTGAAATTGCGCCGCCGCGACGATCAGGGCGAAGCGGCTGGCATCGCTCCGTGGCCGGCCGAACAGAACCACGCGCGTTCGGCCCCCGGATCGCGCGCGGATCCACGCCGCCGCCATTGCCGGCCGCCGACCGATGGTGAGTATGACGTCGGGCCAGGGCGGGGCGAGCGAATCCGATCGTCCACGGTCGATGTGATAGAGCGATGGCAAGAAGAACGGTTTACCACGCCGAAAGAAGCGCCGGAACGACAGACGCTTGGTTTCGACCGGCCAAGGTAGTCGCTCACAGACTGCGGCCACTTGCGCGTTGTCGCCGCCCTTGTCACCGAGCAACGCCCAGATGACTGGCGCAGCATTGGCACTTCCATTCACCGGAATGCGCCTTCCCGGTACAGCCGCCACAGGAATGGCCAGACGTACACGAGCGGCCTGCGCCGGACGCGATCGGGAATCATGATTTCGCGGCCCGAGTGACGTGCCAGCTTCCACACGAGGTAATCCAGCCCGCCGTGGAACGTGGTCCATGCCTTCAAGACGCGCGCAATCGACAGTAGCTTGCCCGTCACTCGTCGCGCGGACCAAGCCCATACTTCACGGCGTTTGGTGTCGAGCGCTTCGAAGCCACCGTGCGCACTGTGCTTCAAGCCGGGTACGTGGCGCACGGCCGCGGCGGTCAGCGCGACGTAGTGCGCCGCGTCGTGGCCGAAGATGGCGCGCGCGCGATCTGGGCCTTCGCTGCGCAGTTCGGTGTCGTAGCTTGCCCGCAGCCCCTCCACCCAAAGTGTCTCCGGATCGACGCGGCCCGGTACGAGACAGAGCACGCGGCTCAAGAACGTGCGCACGGCATTTGCGAGGCATGCGATGAGAAGGTCGCGCGCCGCTTCGTCGCGCGCGTACGCGATGCTGACGGGTTGGCAGAAACGACCCCACAGATAGCTGTGAAACCACTGTCGCGTGGTGCCGCGCTGGAAGTCGGCACGGGAAATGAGCGTGCATTTCGCGTGTTGATGGCCGAACCCCGTGTCTAGCTCGAGGTGATAGACGTTCGGCGGCAGCAGCCACGCAACCACGCGTTCATAGGGCGGGAGGTCTTGGTACGAATCGACGATCACGTACAGATCGTAGAGCGAATCGGCATCTGCGCTGCGCCGGCAAGAACCGTAGAACACGATGCCGAGTACACCTCTACCGAACCGGTTGCGTACCGCGGCGACGAAATTCTCCACGGCGAACGGTAACGGGCGGGTAGTTTCCCGAGCGACCAGTGATTCGATGGTGTGCGCTGTCATCGGCGTCAGGCCGCGACGCGCAGGGCGACGATCGGCGGCAATCGATACGGTTCGATCTCGACTGCTGAAGAAGCTGTGCGGTAGATCTCACCGTCGATCGTGTACTGCTCGCCGCCACGCACCGCCACGTGCATGGCGCGCGTGCTCGTATAGCCGCGGCGGGATTCGAGCCGCGCTTGGTCGCCCCGTAGCAGCGCAGGGAGGGTGCGCAAGAAGCGTTCGGCGTCCTCGGCGACCCAGGTGGATGCGAGTGCGCCGTCGCCTTCACCCCAGAATGGCTTGATGCCAAGGAACAAGCGCGCAAGCGTGGAGACCAGGAAGATGGACGCGCGACCTTCGATCGCGCGTTCATCGAACTTGGCTTCAAGGTCGACGCCCTCGGCGAACACGCGTTCCCGGCGCGCAATGCCCCATGCCGCGCGCAACAACGCGGCACCCGATGCCCACTCCTTACGAATCCCGAGTGCGAAGATGCGCTGGTGGCAGAATTCGATGCCGCGGATGATCGCGCCCATGCCGAAGAAGAATCCGAGCTGGGTAGGTCGATCGTCGGTTCGAATCGCGACGGCTTCCCGCGTGACGGTGTCTGCGTGGCCGTCTACGGCGCGCAAGAAAGCATCGAACGCATGATTGAGCGACAGTGGTCCGCCGTTCAGATCGTGCGCGGTCATGTTGGTGGATCCGCCGGGCAACACGGCAATGCGTGCGCAACGACGCAGCAACCCCTGACTCGCGAGTGCCGTCAAAACGCGATGCACGGTGCCGTCTCCGCCATTGATGCCGAGCAGGTCGAGGTCTGCGGCGGCGACATCGCGCACCGTCTCGTCGATGCGCCCGAGGTCATGGCTGACGTGGTGTAGCGCGCGCCCGGCGAGCCGCTCATCGAGTTCGGCGAGACGTTTGCGATTGCGGGCGCTGTGCGGATTGGAAATGAGTGCAACGCGCAACGGCGGATGGTCGACGAAAAACGCGCTATGGTAGAACCTATCGCTAGCACGGTCACGTTTCGCACTTCGTGCACACCCTCGCACATTTCTCCGACCCGCATCTGACGTCCCTGGCGGACGTCGATGCGCGCGCGTTGTTCGACCGGCGCGTGCTTCTGAACAAGCGTCTATTCGGCTACTTGTCGTGGCGCAAGCGTCGCCGGCGCGTGCACCGACGTGAAGTGCTCGACGTCGTGGTGGCTGACATGGTGTCTCGTGCCCCGGACCAGATATTGTTGTCCGGCGATTTGACACACGTCGGCATGCCGGCCGAGTGTGAGGTAGCCGCGCGCTGGCTCAGATCGTTGGCGGCACCTGACCGGCTACGATTGGTACCCGGCAATCATGATCGCTACGTAGCGGCTGACTGGCACGACACCCTCGGTCTCTGGTCGGACTACTTGGAGCCCGCCGGCGCGCCGCGTTGGCCGCGGCTCTGGCAATGCGATGAAATCTGCGTGATCGGGCTCGATTGTGCAGTGCCGAGTGGACTCTTCATGGCTACCGGCACGCTAGGCGACGCGCAGATCGAACGCCTCGCAACAATGCTGAAAGCCACGGCACAGAAGTTTCGCGTCCTGATGCTCCACCACTCGCCACTCCCGGATGGCCACGTTTGGCGCAAACGCTTGACCGATGCATCGGTCTTGATGCGCGTCATTCGAGAGTTCGGTGCAGAGTTGATTGTGCATGGTCACGGTCACGGCGAGCATTTCAGCGTGCTGCCATGGCGGAAAGGCAACTGCAGCGTCGTTGCCGCGCCGTCGGCATCGCATGCGCACGATGGCCGTGCCGGATGGAATCTGTTTCGCATCGACAAACAAGGCGCACACTGGGCGGTGAGCCTGGAGAAGCGCCGCCGTGTCGATGGCCGCATGCAGTCCGCCGCCAGTCACCGATGGCTGACGTCAGCCGACGCGTGAGACGATGCGCTGCCAATTCGCGTTGACGAGCTGCCAATCGGCGACCGAATCGACATCGACAGCTGCTTCCGGGTAGGGCAAGACCACCGGCACGACGGAAACGCCGGATGCCCGCCGCCCGAGCTCGGCCAATGCTTGCTCGAGCGTGATCCGCCGCGTGAGGTAACGCGCGAGTAGACCGAGTCCGAGCGCGTGCATGATGCGCCATGGTCGTTTGCGGTCGGCCTCGAAGCGTTGCCAGAGCTCGGCGACGCGTAGCGCGGCGGCCGTCCTGAATGCGAACAGATTGCAACCGCAATAGATGTCGTCGCGAAAGCGCCAACCTGTGCGGCGCGTATCGGGGAACAACGCCTGCACTTCGGCGAGACGAGCAAAGCCGATCGCAACATCGCCGCCGCCAGCCTCGGCCGCGGCCGCGAAGTGCGTGAGAATGTCGGCGCGCAGGAACGCGTGATCGGCGGTCGTGATGATCGCGGGCGGCCGACTCGCGCCGGTCAACGCTGCGACCACGGTGGCGGCTGGCGATGCTGCAGTCGCCATCCACTGCCATCTTCGATCGGCGACGCGGGTGGCGAGGAAATCGTGCCCTTCGAGTACGGAATGCGGCGGACCCGCGAGCAATTGCGCGCGCCACGGTGCCGCGGCTTCCACCGCGGATACCACACGGTCGACCACCGGCACGCCGCTCACGGGTACCAGCACCTTGCTCGCGGTACCCGCAGCGCGGGCCAGCGCGTCGGTGCCGGGTGCGCGATCGCCGGCCAGCACCACGATGCCGAGGCTGTTCGTCACGGCGCTGCGGTGAGCTGCTTTTCGTAGACGCGGTAGCGTTTGCTGACGCGGCCGCCAATGGTCTCGATGATGTTGCGCATGCCCTTGTTACCTTCGAGGATCCAGGACATTTCGACGTTGCGTACGCCGCGCGCGACAGATGCGTTTCGCACCGCGTGGATGACGGCGAACGCGAGGCCGGGACCTAGACGCGTGCGCTGAAAGGCAGAACGTACACCCATGAGTGGCACGCGCGCGCTGTGCGGGAACCGCACCTTGAGGCGCCACAACAGCTTGGCCCAGCCGAACGGCAATATCTTGCCGTCGAGATCGGCGATCGCCTCGTTCAGATTGGGCAGCATGACGATGAACGCGGCCGGGGCGCCGTCGACTTCTGCGATCTGAATCATGTCGTCGGGCACGATCAGGAGCATTTCTTTGCCGATCGCGAGAAACTCGTCGCGGGTGAACGGCACGAACCCCCAGTTGTTCGCCCAAGCATCGTTGAACACGTCACACATTGCCGCGAGCTCGGCTTCCTTGCGGCGGCGATCGATGGGCCGGACCCGCATGCGACCCGCCAGCCGGCGCTCGACTGCGGCCATGACCGACGGGATTTCGAAGTCGGGATCCATTTCGTAGGAGAACAGATCGGTCGCCTTGTGATAGCCAACGGCTTCCACGCGGCGACCGTAGTACGGCAACGCGTGGCCCATCATGAAGTAGGGGGGCGTTTCGAATCCCTCCACCAACAGGCCCACCTCTTGGTTGATACCGAGATTCAATGGGCCCGCGACCCGCGGCCGGCCGCGGTCGAGGAGCCAGGATTCAGCAGCCGTGAACAGCGCAGCGAACACGGCTGGGTCGTCGATCGCTTCCAGCATGCCGAAGTAGCCGAGATCCGCGCGGCCCTCGGCATCGTTCAAGCGGTCGATTTGGGCACTGATGCGGCCAACCGGCTCACCCTGTCGGCGGGCGATGAATCCCTGCCACTCGGCATGCCGGAAAAACGGGTTGGCCGGCGCGAGTTGCGCCTTGCGGTCGAAGACCAGCGGCGGTACCCAGGCCGGATCGTCGCGATACAGCCGCCAAGGGACGCGGACAAAGGTATCGAGGGCTTTTTTGTCGCCGACGGGCTCGATTAGGACGTCCAAAGTAGCGTTTTACCTCTTAGAGCCCGTAGGTATAATGGCCCGCGCAAAATTATAGCCGTCATAAGGCGGGCCGAGCTCAAGTACCGGGTGGTCTAGGGGATAGGAGGTGCTGGCGTTGGGGTTCTAGAAGGAGCCGGCGATCTCTACTTATAAGAAACTTGAGTGAGTGTGGTGGTAGACGGGTCTTCTCATCGTAACGATGCGGGTGACGTAGAAGACATAGCTTGGCGGCCAGGGGATTTCTCCTCGCTGAAAGAAGCGCTCGATCATGCTGCGCGCGGTGCGCACGGCATGACGTTCTTCAATGGCCGCGGCGAAGTTCTGCGTGAGCTCAGCTACAGGGAGCTGAAGTCGCTCGCCATTGAAGCGGCGCGGCATCTGCTTGCGTTGCCCGGTGTTTCGCGCGGCGATCGCATTGCGCTCGTTGCGGAGACGCGCCCCGAGTTCGCCATCCTGTTTTTCGCCTGTCAATACGCTGGACTCGTGCCGGTGCCGATGCCCGCCACGGTGAGCCTCGGCGGTCGCGATCACTATCTGCGTCAGCTTAGGTTTCTGATTGCCAACTCCGAATCTCGCGCGGCGTTCGCGACCGACGAATTCTTGAACCTGTTGCACGATGCGGCCGGCGACTTGCCGCTCGCGTTGGTCGGCACGGCCGCCGATCTGCTGGCCGGCCCCGTGGTCGCGAGCGTTCCACCACCGCCGTTGCCGGACGAGATCGCGTACGTGCAGTACACCTCGGGCAGCACGCGTGTGGC
>QJXZ01000115.1 GCA_003248125.1 Gammaproteobacteria bacterium
CACGTCGGCACCAATCGAGCGCAACGCCTCGGCCATGCGTCTCGATTCGTCCACCGGCACCGCGGCATCCGCTTCACCGTGCACGATCCAGATCGGCACCTGTGCAAGTTTCGCCGCGACGCGTTGGTATGGCGTGCCTGGTCCGGACGGCACAACCGAGGGGCGATTGGGTCGATCGCCTACGAAACCGCACACCACGAGCATCGCCGCGAAGCGATCGGCCTGGCGATACCCCATCAGCCAGCTCCCGTGACCACCCATCGAGAGGCCGGTGAGGTACTGGCGGTGGCGATCGACGGCGTACTCGGCGCAGACCTGATCCAATGCAGCCAACGCAGCCTCGGCCGGCGCGCCGAACCAGAACGTCTCGTGCGGCGCCTGCGGCATGACCACGAGTCCCGGAAAACGCGCGGGGTAGCGACGGATCGCAGGGCCGATGCCGACCTCGGTTTGAAGCAAGCCGTCGCCGCCGCGCTCACCGGCGCCGTGCAGGAACAGCACCACCGGCCAGGTGCGGCTCGGGTCGTAGTCAGAGGGCACGTATACCTGGTACGGATAGGCCAGGTTCGCGTGTTCGACTCGACCGTCGAGAAAACCGGTTTGCATCGTCTACCTCGAGTGAACGTGGGATGCTAACGGACCCGCAGGGGTGGCGCACCTCCAGCGTTTCCTGCCATATTTGACCAATGTTCGGTGGCACGAGGCACCGACTCTCTCGCCGTATGGGTCGCTGCTGCGTGACCGAGCTGGTCGCGGGGAGCGTACTTCATGCCTATCGACTATCGGCGCAACGGTCGTGTCATCGAACTCGGCACGGTCCGCATCGACGTCGAATCGCGCGTGCTGCAACGAAATGGCCAACGGGTCCGGCTGCAGGAACAGCCATTCAAGGTGCTCGAGATGTTGCTCGCGCGGCCGGGCGCACTGATTACACGCGAACAACTGCGCGAAGCGTTGTGGCCTGGAACCGTCCAGGTCGATTTCACGCATGGTCTGAACAACGCCATCTCCCGCCTCCGCGAAGCGCTCGGCGACGACCGGGCTGCACCGCGTTTCATCGAAACCGTACCGCGCCGCGGCTACCGTTTCATTCACCCACTTCCCGGTACACGCAACGAACAGATCGCGGCACCGAAGGCAGATGTGGTGGAGCAGAAACCGCGATCCCGGATCGCAGTGCTGCCGTTCGTCGACATGAGCGCCGGCGAGGACGTCGAGCACATCGGTCACGGGTTGGTCGAAGGGTTGGTCGAGCGCCTCGCAAGCGCGAGCGACATCGACGTCGTCGCTCGAACATCCGCCTACGAGTTCAACGGCGACCGCGATTCGCCGGCCGCAGTCGCTGCGGCGCTCGACGTTCAGTACTACGTCGACGGCAGCATTTTGTTCGATCGCGGCGGCATGCGTCTGACGGTGAGATTGATCGATGTCCACTCCGGCCATGAGACATGGTCCCGACGATTCGGGCAGCCCGACAGGAACGTGCGCGAAGCTTCCGCCAAAATTGCGCGCGCGATTGTCGAGACGCTAGGACTGCGGCTCGGGGACGAGACCAACACTTCGCCAGTACATCCCGATGCACTTCGCATGTATCGCATCGCGAAGGCACACCTGCGCGGGTTCGCACAGCCGGCGGATCACGATCTCGCGGTAAGCCTGCTACAGCAGGCGATCGAGCTCGATGCATCGTTCGCGCCAGCGTACGCCGCACTCGCTAGCCACTACGTCAAAGTCGCAATGGTCTCGCTGACCGATGCTGAATTCGGCGAGCGTTTCGCCGCGCGCGCCGTCGAACTCGACTCGAGCTCGAGCGATGCCTGGCATCAACTCGCCAACTACACGCTGCTGCGCGCGCGTCGGTCGGGTGATTACGCAACTTACCTCAAGGGCCAAGAGCAAATGCAGCGGTCCATCGCGCTCGACCCGGGTAACTCGCCACCGTACGAAGACTACGGACGCGCCCTCCTATGGACGGAACCCGACCTCGCCATGCGGATGCTCGAACGCGCAGTCGCCCTCGAGCTGTTGTGTACCTCACCGAATCACATGATCTTGATGTTGCACGGCAGCCGCGGCGACCTCGGCGCGGCCCGCGAACTGTGGCAGCAGCATCGATTCCGAGAACCGGACGACGTCGTGATCACCATGGCACTCGGTACGCTGGAGACGTATTTCGGCGACTTCACGCGGGCGGTACCGCTACTCGAAAGTGTACAACCCATGGTCAAGGGCGCAGCACGTATCCAGCTGTGGTCGATCTACCTTTCGATGGGCGATCACGACGCTGCCGTTCGCTGCTTGGACTTTGGCCAGTCGCAGTTCGAGGCAGCGCTGTCCGAAGCCGCGCGACGCGCGATGAAGGACGATCACGAAGGCGCGTACCGAGCATTGGAAGCGATCCGTGGCCAGGTGCAGCCACCCAAACTACTCGACGCACCCACGGCCAAATTCGCGATGCTCGCCGGGCATTTCGAACGCGCGCTCGAGATACTCTCGAACCGCTGGCCCGATCTCGCCACAGGCATTGAACCCATTTCCGCTCGCAACCTATTGCCCGCTCTCGACCTCGCAACGGCACGTGCACGTACTGGAACAAACGATACTACGCTGTGCGATCGGGTCGCCGCGTATCTCAGCGGACCTGACGCACTGCGCTTCCCGATGTTCGCCGTGCAGCGCGCTCGCCTCCACGGACTGCAAGGCGACGTAGACGCGGCATGCGACGCACTCGACTGCGCCTACGATGCCGGACTAAGAACATTGTGGGCGCTCGACTTGCGGCCGCAGTCCGACCTCTACATCGACCCCTTGATCGCCGATCCTGCGTTGGATCGTCTGCGCGATACCGCACGCTTCCAACAGTGGGTGGAACGCACCACAGCCGCCAACGAACGACAGCGGGAACAGCTCGCCGCCGCGTCGTAGAAGCGATCGCAATCCGTCGACGCCGGGGGACATTTCGGAGAGCAATTCGTGACTTGACCTGCACACCCCACGCGCAGAGCGTCGACGCGAACCGCACGGAACGGAATACGAACATGCCACGCGGAGCAATCCCCGTCGTCGTATCTACCTTACTCGCCATCGTTTCGCTGAACTCTGAAGGCGCGGAAAACACGACCGCTGGGCATTGCACGCCCGGGGACGTTACGTCGCTGCTGCAAGCGTTCACCATCGGGTTCAACTATGCGTCCGGATTTCGAGAGGAAATCAAGATCGCGGGATTGGGAGGAGCCGTTCACTGCCAATATCGCGTGTTCGCACCCCGAAAGCCGAGCAATGGCGAGCCGTGGGCATTCTGCGAGCAAGACATCTTTCTCGGCGGCATCGTATACATGGTGCCGTATCAGCAGCTGGGTCTGAGCCGACAGTACGCGATCGAAGAGGAACTGGAGAAACTCGACTCGACGGTGTTGATCGGCCCTGTTGATGGCGAACAGACGGAGCAGACCCTATTGCGAGTCGCGAACAAGGACTACGTCCATCCATCTTTGGGAAACGTCGTGTACACGCAGTTGGCTTTCATCGCACAACGAGACCCCGGCATTTACCGCAGCACATGGACGGGCTATTTCATGGGATCGCCCATGCGATCGGTGGAAGTCGAAGTGGAAGTCGTCACCCATGAAGAGCATTTGCACCGTATCGACAACGGCACTTGGCGGACTTGGTAGTCGCTTCACGGCCACAGACGCCAATCCCGAATGTCGGCGCGCGAGATAAGTGGGAGACAAATTCGTGACTTGATCCTTCTGCAGCCCAAGCGGAGCGTCGATGCACTCGTCGACGGAGGACAGTCCAAATGCGTATCCCAATCGCGGCTTTGGCTCTCGCATTGTTGCTCGGCGGCTGTGGCGGCGGCGAACAGGGCGCCGCGCCGCAGCCTCAACAACCGCCGGTCGCCCAGCAGCCACCCCCACCACCTCCACCGCCAGCCGTGGCCCTAGTGGTCACAGGTCAATTCAAAGATGCCAATGTCGCCGGCCTCTCATTTAGCTCCGGTGATGAACAAGGCATCACCGATGAGACGGCGTCGTTCACCTGTGAAGAAAATACCGATGTGTCCTTTTCGGTCGGGGCCGTCACCATCGGCGCGGCGCGATGCGACACGGTGATCACGCCTCTCGACTTGTTCGTCGGTAGCACGCTCGACACACCCGAAGTGCTCAACGTCGTGCGATTTCTCATGCTCCTCGATGTCGACGGTGATCCGGGCAACGGCATCGTCATCGCCGACAACATCCGCAACCTCGCAGCAGACTGGTCCGCGGTCGACTTCTCAGCCAGCAACTTCGAGGCGGAGATCGCCAACATCGTCGATGCACTCACCAATGCTGGCCAATCCCCGGTGCTTGCCGACGTCGCAACGGCGCGCACGCACTTGCTCGACACGGTTGCCTGTGCGCACTCCGGGTTCTACTGGTTGTGGTTCGGACCGAAAGAAGGTCCCAGCACGGCGGGCTACTTGACCGTGTACCCGCAGGAAATCGACGGCGTGGCACTCGCCGGTGGCGGTGCGGGTGGGACCGGGTTGGCATTCTCG
>QJXZ01000223.1 GCA_003248125.1 Gammaproteobacteria bacterium
CGAATCAACGTCCAAACCCCGACCGCGATGAAGCCGGCACCGGCGACGTAGTGCAGCACGCGCTCGTCGACGTGCTGTGCGATCCAGCCACCGGCGAGCACGCCGAGCGCGGACGACAGCACCAAGGCGAGTGCCGCACCGAGAAATACGGTCCACGGGCTGACGGTGCGATCGGCGGCATAGAGCACGGTGGCGAGCTGTGTCTTGTCGCCGAGCTCGGCCACGAACACGGTGGCAAACACCGTTGCCAATATTTTCCAATCCATCACGTTATCCCCGCGCGCTCGAGCACGCCGTCGAGGCGCCGTTCGAGTTCCTTGGTTGCCGGCACCATGGGCAATCGGTGCTCGTTGTCGTCGATTAGCCCGAGCCGCTTGGCCATGTACTTGATGGGTATCGGGTTGCTGTCGAAGAACACCGCACGATTCAGCTCGAACAACGATGTGTGCAGACGTCGCGCCTCGATGAGATCGTTGGCTCGAACGGCTTCGTACAGTTTGGCTACCGGCCCCGGCGCTATGTTGCCCACGGCGTTCATCATGCCGCAAGCGCCGACCGCAAGCATGGGTAGCGACAGTTCTTCGAGGCCGACGAAGATGCGGAATTCGGCGCCGAGCCTCGCGAGGCATTCGGATACGAAGCCGAGATCGTTCACCGCGTGCTTCATGCCCACGAAGTTCTCTGCGCGCTCGGTAATTTGCTCCAAAGTCGCGAGCTCCACTGAAACTGCGGTTCGTCCCGGAATGTGATAGACCATCACGGGCTGCTCCACGCGGTCTGCGAGTGCGCAGTAGTACTCGACCAGGCCGCTTTGTGGTGGCCGGATGTAGTAGGGCGTGACGATCAGCAGCGCATCGACGCCTGCCTTGGCGGCGTGATCGGTGAGTGCGACGGTCTCGTCGAACGACTGTGATCCGGTCGCCGCCACCACTTGCGTGCGGCCACGGCCGACTTCGAGTGCCACGTCCACCAACGCATTGCGCTCCGCAACGGTCAGTGTGCTCGGCTCGGCACTGGTGCCGTTTACCAGGATGCCGTGGCCACCGGCGTCGATGTGACGTTCGATGAGCGCGACATAGGTTTCGCGATCGACTTTGCCGTCACGAAATGGCGTGATGAGTGGCGTGATCGAGCCCTTCAGTTGCGCGGCGGCCAAGGGCTGCATCACGCCGATTCCGCGCGATTGGTCGCAAATCCCGTCGTCGCTCCCAGCACGGCCGGTGGGTGCTTCAGGCTTTCCTGCCAAAGCAGCGATTCCATGGCGATGTTCAGCGGCTGATCCTGGATGGTGAGCTCGTAGACGGGCTCGTCGAGAGACGCGTGATTGTGGATTGCCCAGCCGGGTGCCGACACCATGAGATCGCCGGCTCGCCAGTGATAGCGCGTACCGTCGACGACGCTGAAGCCGCTGCCCTGGAAGTAGTAGTTGATGGCGCTCGAGACGTGGCGGTGCGGGCGATCGATGATTTTCGGCGGCCGAATGGTGATGGTCGCGAAAAAGCTCGGTGTGGTGCCGTTGAATCGACCGGTCATGGGGTTGTACAGGAGGTACAGCCGTCGGCCGACGTACGACTTGCCGAGCGCCGCCAGCTTGTCCAAGTTTTCCTTCACCGCTTGCCATGGCCAATGGAGCGCCTTGGATTCCACCGCCGTCGGGTTGATGAGAATCTCGTAGGGCATCAGCCACGCGCCATCGGCGGTGAGCTGAAATGCACCGAACGGACTTTGCGCCGCCGGATCCTTGGGTGCTTGTTCGGCGGCCGTCGAATGCAGGGGAGGGTTCTCATCCACCAAATGCACGTGCATGAGGCGCAAAAGAGGTGCATTCGAGTACGTAAGCCGCGCCTGTAGATTGTTGCCGTCGTTGCGGTGGTAGTAAGTGACGAACGATGGCTGGTTCCAAACGTCGTACTGCCGGAAGTCGATGCGCTTACCGCCAACCACAGTGCGGCCCTCGCCGCGAATACAGAAATTCACCTGCGTCGAATTGTGGCGGATGGGAGCCGTTTCCTCGCCGGGCAACAGGACGTCGAGTGTTACCTGCACGCCGGGATTGAGCCCTCGGCCGATGGCGCAAGCAGAAGGGTGCACGAACTGAGTCTGGCGGCGGCCATTGGCTGGCCGCGGTAGGCTCGCGAGCCGGTCGATCTCGGCGGCGATTTGCTCGCCAGTGACAATGACCGGCGGCCACGTCTTCGCCGGTAGATCGCTATCGATGGCGGTGTCGTGGTTGGTCAGGTCGGTGTTGTCGAGAAGCTGTACTTCGCCTGCCATCTACCGTTCCTCTCAGTCGTCTGCGAGACCATCCATCGAAGAGGTATTCAAGGACGCTTTGGCTTGATCCCGAGAGCGCTCGATTGTATAGATAGGAGCCTATCTATCGCAATTCGACCTGCGCCATGTTCTACGATCCGCGTGAAGGCTTGAGGCCACCGCTCACGCACAATCCCATCAATGCGCTGGTGGCGCCGCGGCCAATCGGCTGGATTTCGACGATTTCGGCAAGTGGCTCGGCGAATCTGGCGCCGTTCTCCTACTTCAACGCGGTATCCGCGGACCCTGCCATGGTCATGTTTGCGCCGAACGCGAAGCCCGACGGTGAGCGCAAAGATACGTTCCGCAATCTACTGGAAGTGCCACAGTTCGTGGCCAACGTGGTAAGCGCCGGTTTCGAGGAGGCGATGAATGCGACCTCGGCGGACTTCGACACTGACGTCGACGAGTTCGATGCGGTTGGCATCGCAGCTGTACCATCACGAAACGTAAGGCCGCCGCGCGTCGCACGGGCCATGGCCGCCCTGGAATGCGAAGTCTTTCAGTTCGTCGAGCTACCGCGGTCCCGGACCGGTCGTGGTAGCAATCTCGTCATCGGCACCGTGGTGGGCATACACATCGCCGAAGCGTGCATCCGCGGCGGCGCCGTGGACCAGCTGAGCCTGGCCCAAGTCGCGCGCTTGGGCCGAGAGGACTACACCATTGTCGAGAGGATCTTCGAAATGCAGAGACCGAGGTCGTGACGCTGGCGATCGATTGGCCACAAGGAGAGATCACACGAATACCTTATGCCTTGTATACCGACCCGGGTGTGTTCGACCGCGAGATGACACGCATCTTCGCTGGGCCAGGCTGGGCCTACGTGGGGTTGGAGGCGGAGATACCGAGTCCGGGCGATTTCAAGACCACGTTCGTCGGCAATCGCCCAGTTGTCGTCACGCGCGACGAAAGCGGCGACGTCTGTGTTTTTCCCAATCGTTGCGCACACCGGGGCGTGAAGTTCTGCCGTCAAGAATACGGTCACACACGGCACTTCGTCTGTCCGTATCACCAATGGTCGTACGATCTACAGGGAAGGCTGCGTGGCGTACCTTTCATCAGAGGTGTGAAGCAGCAAGGTGGCATGCCGGCCGACTTCGAGCGAGCGGATCACGGCTTGCCGCCACTCGTAGTGACGACGAGGCACGGTGTGGTGTTCGCGTCGTTCGATGCGCGCGTGCCGGCGCTCGAGCAGTATCTCGGCGAGTCGAACCTGGCGTACTTCGATCGCGTGTTCGACGGCCGCGCGCTCACGGTGCTGGGTTATTCGCGACAGCTCATTCCAGGCAACTGGAAGCTGATGTTCGAGAACATCAAGGATCCGTATCACGCTTCGCTGTTGCACGTGTTCTTGGTGAGCTTCGGGCTGTTCAGGGCCGATCAGCCGTCGGCGGTCAAGATGGACGACACGGGTGCGCATTCGCTTCTGATCTCGCGGCGCGGTGAGCAAAAGCGCAGCGATGCCACAAGCGACATTGCCAATCTACGCGAAGATCTGGTGCTCGAGGATGCGCGGCTGCTCGATCCTGTGAAGGAGTTTGCGGGCGATGCCACCGTGGTGATGCAAACCATCTGGCCAAATCTCATCGTGCAGCAGCAATCCAACACACTTGCGCTACGTCAACTGCGCCCGCGCAGCCCGCTCGAATTCGAGTTGCATTGGACGTTCTTCGGTTATGCCGACGACGATGCAGCAATGACGAAGCGGCGCCTACGCCAAGCGAACTTGATGAGTGCTGCGGGGCTCGTCTCCGCAGACGACAGCGAGATCATCAAATTGGCTCAAGACGGCGTCAGCCGTTTTCGCGACGACGCTGCCGTGTTGTTGATGGGCGGCCGCGACGTCCAGGATACGGACCACATGATCACCGAAGGTGCGATTCGTGCGTTCTATCGCCACTATCGCAAGGTGATGGAGGTCTAGGTGCTGTCGCTGGACGCACGGGCAGGCCTCGAAGATCTGTATGCCGACTACGCGGCACGGCTCGACGATGGGCCGCTCGAAACCTGGCCCGAACTCTTCACCGAGGAGTGCGAGTATCTGGTCGTACCGCGTGACAACTACGAGCGCAATTTGCCGATCGCAGTGATGCGCTGCGAGAGCATCGCCATGTTGCGCGATCGAGTACGCGCTGTGCTCGAGACGGTGATGTACGAACCGCGATATCTCCGTCATCACGTCACCAACGTACGTGGTCGCGTACGCGAGGATGGCGCAATCGACGCGCGCGCCAATTTCTCGGTGATCGAGGTGCTGCCCGACGAGTTGCCGAGGGTGTTGATTACCGGTAAGTACGTCGATCGTGTCGTGCGAGTGAATGGCGAGCTACGATTCGCGCAAAAGCACTGCGTGTTCGACTCCGTGCTCGTTCCGAATACGATCGTGCTACCCGTATGAGCTACTTGCGCCGCAATCGTCGGCGGCTGCCGATGCGCGAGAGTCTCGCGCATCGTATGCGTACCGTATCGCGGCTATTGATGCGCAATCTGGAGGAGCGCATTTCTTTGCACGGTATCACCCAGGGTATGTGGTTCTACCTGCGCGTGCTTTGGGAACACGACGGCATCTCTCAGAAGGAACTATCGGAGCGAACGGGTGTAGTCGGGCCGAGCACGGTCGGCGCAATCGCGCGCATGCAATCGATGGGCCTCATTCGATGCCGGAAGGATCAATCCGATCGTCGACGCATCACGACGGTTCACTTGACGGCCAAGGGCAAGGCGCTGGAGGCGAAGCTGGTGCCACTGGCCATCGACGTCATCAACGAGGCGGTGGCAGGGCTACCGCGTGCGGAGATAGATCGGGCGAAGGCCGTTCTCGATCACATGCGTGACAACCTGGAAAGTGGTCACGGATAGATAACCCGGTCTTCGTCGATGCGCTCGCCGATCATGAGATAGCGGAGCGGCTCGGTGCCGGTGTTGCAGATGTAGTGCGCAGCTGCCTGGTTGGCCGGGAAGCAGACATAGCTTCCTGCGGTGAGCGCAAACGTCTCCGTGCCGAGGCGCAGTGTGCCCGACCCGGAGAGGACGTACAGGTGCTCTTCCTCTCGTGTGTGGTAGTGGGCAGGCTGGGTGTGCGATCCCGGCGGTAGCTCGAGTAGGCCGACACCCACTTTTGCGCGGCCGCCGACATCGCTCAATGCAAGACCATGAATTTCGCGATCTGTACCGGCGTACCAGGTCTCGCGCGGGCAGTCTGCGAAGTGCAGGGGACGCTTCATTCGTCGAAAAACTCCACGCCGCCTCGATCTATGGCATGGCGCGCGTGGCGTTTGGCCATGGCGATGAACATCTCGTCGCCACGCGATGTGCGTTGGACGAGCATGGAGGCGATCACGGTGACCGAGAAGCCCGCGAATGTACCGCGCCGATAATCTTGCCAGCAGCTGCGCCAATCGTAGCCCGACACACCGGCCTCGACGAGACGGGCGTGATAGCCGCGCACGATTCGCTCTTCGTTGGCGCGACGATCGTCGGGTAGGAGGCCGGCGCCGAGGAAGTAGGCAGCGTCTGCCACCGGATTGCCGAGCGTGATGCTCTGCCAATCGACGACGGTGACGCGCGGTGGTGTAGAACGCGTGTCGATCAGCAAATTGTCGAGCCGATAGTCGATGTGCACCAGTGCGAACGGCGTGGCAAGCGGCCGAAACAGCACATGGGCGTGATCGCCCGCCTGTTCGATGATCGCGCGCTCGTCGGCTTCGAGGTGCGCACCGTAGCGTTCCATGAATCCCGGCAGCTGTGCACGATACATCATCGCGCCGAGCTCGCTGCTGGCAGCGCTCGGTTCGGCGAGCCAATCGATTCCCCGGAGGCTTGCATCGCACCAACTCGGCGCATGGAGGCCCACCAATGCGTTGACGGCTGCTTCGGCAACCGCGATGTTGCAGCCCTCGAGTTGATCGCCTTGGCGCGCCGGCGCCAAATCCTCGAGCAGCAGTACGAAGTCGGGCCCTTCGCCATCGATGTCGGCGAAGTAGCACCGTGGCGTCGGAATCGACAATCGCGGCTGCAGTTCTCTGTAGAACGACACTTCCTTGATGAAGTTCTTCAGTTGCACGCCGGTAGCGCGGCTGATCGGGTCATCGGAGGGAAACTTGCCCACCAGGCTGTGCGGCGTCGTGGCATCGGCGCGGGCGAGGTCGAGCTTGTAGCGCACGCACTTGCCGATTTGACCCGTGCCGATCTGCTCGGCCGTGAAGCCGCGCACGTCGGCATCGTGGCCCGCTGCGCGTAACCTGTCGGTCAGCCAAGTGGTCGTAATCGAATCGGAAGTCGGAATTGTCATTCACTAGGCCATCGTCAGCCCGCCGGACACCGATAGCGTCTGACCGGTGATGAAGGCGGCGTCGTCGGACAACAGGAATGCGACGGCGCCGACGATGTCCTCGGGACGTCCGAGTCGGCGCATGGGCACGGCCTTGGCGAGCGATGGCGCGATCCGCTCACCCAAGCCGCCGTCGTGCGCGATGGCGTCGAGCAAGGGGGTGTCGGTGGGGCCGGGGCATACCGAGTTCACCGTGATGCCGTCGCGGGCGTGCTCGCGAGCAAGGGTCTTGCCGAACGCAATCAGTCCGCCCTTACACGCCGCGTAGACGGCCTCGCCGGAAGAGCCGACGCGGCCGGCGTCGGAAGCGATGTGCACGATGCGGCCCACGCGCCGCTGCGCCATGCCGGTCAGTACGCAGTGTGTGACGTTCAGGGTCCCCATCAAGTTGATGTCGACGACCTTGCGCCAGAGTGTGGTGTCGGAAGCGAGGAAGGTGCTGAACTGGTCCCAGCCCGCGCAGTTGACGAGCCCATGGATGGCACCCGCATCGGCTTCGAACTGCGCTACGGCCCCTTTCACTGCGTCGTAGTCCGTGATGTCCACGACCTGGGCGTGCGCACTGTTGCTCGCGTCGCGAATTCGGGCAACCGTCGAGGCTGCACCTCCGGCATCCCTGTCGAACACACCGACAGTCGCGCCGTCGCTCGCAAGCCGAACGGCAATCGCGGCGCCGATACCGCTGCCGCCGCCGGTGACCACGATGGCTCTATTGACCAGGGGCTTCGTCATCGGTCGGCTCCGAGCTGATGGAAACGTCGGGGTTGATGTCGGGCACGGGCGGTGCATCCGCGGCGGCGACGTGTTCGAGCACCAGCGGGATCACGTTGTCGGGGACTTCTTCCATGAGCCAGTGGCCGGCATCCAACTCGTACTCCGCAAGCGGGCCATCGAAGTATTTGCGTTGGCCGGCGACCGCCCCTCTGCTGACAGCAGGATCTTGATTACCCCAAATGAACAGTGTCGGTGTCGCGATGCGAGCGCTGAATGTGGGTGCGCCGGGGCTGTCGTCCATTGCTCGGTACCAATTCAGCGCCGCGGTCATCGCGCCGGGCTCGGAGAATACCGCGAGATACTCTTCCTTCTGGGCGTCGGACATCGGCGCGTACAGTTGCTTCAACAGCGCGAAGTCGTTGAACGCGAACAGCATCTCCGGCAGCCAAGGTGTTCGGAACACGTAGAAGTAGCGACTGCGCCGCTGCTGTTCCGCGTCATTCGCGAGCGCATCGGCGAATGCCACGACGTGCGGAATCGAAAGTGACGTCCACGAGCGCAACCGATCGGGGGCTTGCATGGCTGCGGCCCAGCCGACGGCGGCGCCCCAGTCGTGTCCGACCAGATGGAAGGTGTCCCAGCCGAGCGCGTCAGCTACGCCGAGCAGATCGCTGAGCAAGTATTGAATACCGTAGTCGTCGACGTTTGCCGGCCGTGCCAGAGGGCTGTAGCCGCGCTGGTCGAACGCTACGGCGCGATGCCCCGCGGCCGCGAGCGCATCCAGCAGCGGTATCCACATCGCGGATGTTTCCGGAAAACCGTGCAGCAGCAGCACCGGTGAGCCGGCGTTACCCATGCCCGCGACCCGCGCGCGGAACGCCTGATCGCCAACTGCGATGTTGACGATACCGTCCGACGTCGCCGGTGCCTTGGGCAGTTCGACGACACGATGGGTGTATGTGCGCGACCAGTCGAGCGCCACCAGGGTACCCGTGATCAGTGCCGCCAGGCCGAGCACGATCGCGATTGCCAGCGCAATGAACAGCCAGCGTAAGAATCTCAGCATGGGCCCTCCCCGTGTTTGCGACAGTCTACCGAAGCGGGCTCGGTTTTCCTCGGAGCAACCAGTTCGCCTCGGAGCAATGACCTTGCCCCGGAGCAATGACCTTGCCGCGGAGCAACGCCTTCGCCGTGGAGTCTAGGGTCGGCTCTGGAAATGCGAGGGTGTCGTGCCGTAGGCACTAGATGTTCAAGGCACTGGAAGGCACACGGAGCAATCCGTCATACGGCCAGTCCGCATCAATCGCGAGAACACGCCCGAGCGCGACCGTGGGCTAGCGTCTGTCGCGCCGGCCGCTGCACATTCGCGGCCGACGTTCGCCCGTGTCAGGCTTCCTCGTAGTCCTTCGGCAATTCATGCGCGATGCCCTTGTGGCAATCGATGCACGTTTCGCCTTTCTCGAGCCGGCGTTCCATCGAATGCTTCCTGCGTGCACTCTTGTCCTGTTCCGCCAGGTCCATGCTCTCCTGCGAGTGGCAGTTGCGGCACTCTTCGGAGTCGTTTTCTTTCATGATGCCCCAGACACGTTCGGCAAGCTCCAAGCGATGCGACTCGAATTTCTCCTTGGTATTGATCCGGCCGGTGATCTTGCGCGGTACCTCGATGAACGTCGCTTGAATCTTGCGTGCGACCTTCGGGCCCCACGACTTGGGAACGTGACAATCCGAGCAGATCGCGCGGACGCCGCTCGGGTTGGAAAAGTGGACGGAGTTCTCATACTCCTCGTGGACCCACGACATTTCGTGGCACGAAGTACAGAACCAGATACTGTTGCTACCGTCGATTGCCCAGTTGAAGCCGCCCCAGAAGACGATGCCGGAGGCGAAGCCTACGATGAGCAAAGCGCCTAGCGAATAATGCGCGCTCGGCTTGCGCAGAAAGTCGAAGAGCTTCCGGAACATGAGTCTTCCTCGTTGGTCTCGTGGCGCGCGTTCCGCAGATGACTGGGCTACTGATGACTACCGTAGTAGTGAACCAACGCCTTCACGTCCGCCTCCGTAAGCTTGTCCATCTTCACCTTCATCTTCTTTGCCTGAGCGCGTGTGCCGTCCGCAAAGTGTTCGAATTGCTCGGCCAGATAGTGCATCCACTGCCCCGCCAGAATGCCTGCGTCGTCGTCGGGCGAGCTGCCGCCGGCCTCGTGACACTTGACGCACTGCAGCGCGTGAACGTCTTTGCCTTGCTTGGCAAGTTGCGCATCGAACGTCTGCTTCGCCGGTACGAAGGGTTTGGCGGCGAAGTGATCGGCGATTTCCTGGGTCTCCGCTTCGGAAAGCGCCCCGACCGCCTTGCACATGTCGCTGACTTCACCTTTACGCGGCCCCGCGACGAACTCGACTTCTTCGCAGGGTCGCGCTTCATCCGTATACGCTGCGAAGCTATCGACGATGTACGTTGAAGAGAGGCCGCCAATGGTCGGAATTTCGGCCTTTTCGCTGATGCCGTCCACGCCATGGCAGTTCTCACACGAACTGACGAGTTCGCTGGTCGCCGCTACTGCCACGTTAGCGGTGACGGCGCCGAGCACAAGCGTCACGAGTCGCACCCATCGCGCCGACTGCGCAGTTGACTTCATCTGGAAGGCTCCTCCGGTCTGTGACTTTGGCTCCGCCTGCGTAGCGATCTTTCGTTCGCGCTCGTTGGTTCGAGATCAGAACTTGTAGTAGTAGCGAATGCCTACGAATGACGACGACTGATGCGGGTCCAGGAGCACTTGGGTGCCGTCGTTGCTCGAGCCGTAGACGAACGGTGCACCGGTGCTGGTCTGCCACGTCCAATCGTTGGTCTTCCAGTACTCGTGGACGAGATCCACACGCACGCCGGTATTGTCAGCGATCGCATACTCGGCGAACAGGGCCGCCTTGGCAACGGTGCTCTGAATGTCGGGCAGCGGGCCGGTGGTGTCATCCTGGTAGAGCGTACCTGGACCGCTGGTCTCGAGATACTGATCGTATTCGCTCTCGGTGCGCGTCCACTCCAGATCTACGCCCATCTTCAGCCGCTCGTTGACGATGCGATCGACGCTGAGGCCAGCCGAGATCCCGACGTCACGCAGCCTGTCGTACATCTCTGCCTCCGCATACGAGCCCGACGCGAACCGATGATTCTGTTGCTTGGCCTCGGTGGTGTCCCTGGAGAACCAGGCCGTCAGCTGCCAGTCCTCGCTCGCCACGTAGGTGAGGTCGACGGAAAGAACGTCGGCGTCGCCGTCCTTGAGACCCAAGGCATGGCCGCTGTAATCGTCCCGCGCCACCTGGTAGTTGAACTGTAGACTCAGCGCGTACGTCGGCGCCCAATCCAACGTAACGCGCAGCTTGTCGCGGTCGCGATCGGAAATGTTGATCGGATTGATCGCGACCGGCTCTACCCCTTCGCCAGGCTCGGAGTGGACCGCCTCGGAAAAGCTCGAGCCATCACGTTCGCTTCGCGCTAGGGACAGAGCACCGTTGACCGTTGCCGACATCGACTTGCGTAGCTGCAGGCGAAAGGTCGTTTCATCGAGGTCGCCGCGAAACGGCACGTAGCGCTCGTCGTCCAGCTCGTCATCGTCCAGGTCACTTCCGAACGGCACGGTACGATCCTGGTTTTTGACGTCGTAGCCCGCAATCACGCTGTATCCGCGAGGAAGGCGATAGGTGCCCTCCAGCGTGCCGGACACGGTTTCGTAGTCGAGCGGTGTAGAGTGCACCAAGCTATTGTTGTCCGGGTTGTCGTCATCACATCGGCGGCAGACGATCAGATCGGGGTCCGTCGTCTCGTCGACTTCGTAGTAGCGAATTTTCGCGACCAGGGAGAGGTTGCTCGTTGGCCGCGACGTGAGGCCCAGGAAGTAGACCGTCGTGTCGAGGCCCGCGTCCAGTTCGGTCGGCGCGGCCGGGTAGCCCGGTGACGGGACTTCCAATGTGATGCCGTCCCAGGCGAGCCCGGGTATATCGGCAGTCGGCAGATGCTCGTCGACCTCGGCTTTCGTGTACGACAGACGGAAGGTCGCGCGGGTAGTCGGCGTCAGGCTGAATCCGCCGTTCAAGAAAAATTGATGCGCTTCGCTGTCGAGCGGCAGCGACAGGTTGTAGGTGTTGGAGGGGTTGGTGGTCGTGACCAGTGAGTTGTTGTTTTGATACCAGTTCCCCGTGTAGCCCCCGGTGAACTGAAGGTTCTTGCCGAAATAGTCCATCGTCGCGTCGAACGTCTGGTTGGTCGAGTCGATCGGTTCGGCAGCGAACTCCGGCTGGCCACCTCTCCCCCAATGACGGTCGCCTTGCTTGTCTTCGTTCTTGAAGCCGACATGGACCTTGAGTTCGCGACTGAAGTATTTGTAGAACTCGATGCCGCTGCGGTCGCGCTCGGTGCTGAGATGGATGCGTGATCCGCTTCCCGGCACGTAGCCAGGGCCCGGTACGGTTTGAGATTCCGTGCCGAGACCGCTGATGCCGGAGTTGATCGTGTAAGGCACCTTGTAGGGAATTCGACTGTAGTCGAGATTGAGTCCCCAGTTGCCTTGCTGTTCGTAGCCGACGTCGACGGCGCGATTGCCGACGCCCGCATTGCGAGCGTTTAGCGAGAACCACGTGCCCGTATCGTCGTCGCGCGTGTTGATGTCCGCGTCGAACAGGAGCACGAACTGGTTGCCGTTCAGGTCGTCGTAGATACCGAACTGCTCGCGTTCGCCGTCTAGGTACCCCAGACCGAACGAGAAGCTGCTGTCGGGTAGGGTCAGGTTCAACACCGAATCGTCTGCAGCCATCGCCGGCGCCGCTAATGCGAGCAACATTGCAGCGGCTAAGTTCCCATGCAGCGGCTTCATGGCGATTTGTTCTCCAAGGTTCATCGGCGGAATCGCCCGGCGGTCGGGCTGTTCTCCGTGCTGTTGCCACCGTGTATGTTGGTGTGGCAGTTGAGGCAGCCGCGGCCGACCGAACCCAACTGTCGGGAGCTGCTCGCACGGACGTCGGGCAGCGCGGCGGCCTGGCTCGGATGGCTTGAGTGGCTGTGGCACTCCTGACAGAGGAACGGCGGCCTCGCCTTCAGCATCTTGGCGATCGTCGTACCGTGCGGGTTATGACAGATCGCGCAGTCCTCGGTCACCGGCTGATGGTTGTGCACGAAGGGGCCGCGCTTTTCCACGTGGCATTGGAAACAGGTTTCGTTGACGCTGTCCTTGGCGAGTTGCTTCGTGCCCGCCGAACCGTGCGGATTGTGGCAGTCGGAGCAACCCATCAACCCTTCTGGCACGGGATGATGCGACGGTCGGTGCATCTGGGCGCGTTGCTCCTTGTGGCAGCCGAAGCAGAGTTCCGTCTGCTGCTGCACGTCCCTGACGCGGTCGTCTCCGGTGTGGATCTGGTGACAGTTGTTGCAGGCCACGTCGCGGTTCGAATGCGCGCTGCTCGCCCAGAACATGCGGCTGCTACCTTCATGGCAGCCTAGGCAGGCCGCGCTTCGCTCGGAGGCCGGTGACGGGGCAAAGCTGATGTCGTTTTGCACCCGCTCCGCTCCCGGCACGGCGGAATTCATTACGCTGTAGGTGATGTCCGGCGGCTGGGGATGATCGTCATCCCCGGTGCGGGCGTGTTCCTCGCTCTCGCCATGACAGCTCGTGCACGTCGGCGTGCGGGCGTCAGCGTTTACGCCGTGACGCGTCTTGCCGATGCGAAGCACCGGATACGCCTGATCCTCGTCGTGACACTTGGTGCACACCGCGTCACCGACCAAGACCACATCGCGGGACGATTTCGTGGGGGTGGTCGTGTCAGCAGCGTATGCGGGATATCCCAGGAACAGAAAGGACAATGCGAACAAGACGCATTTCAATCGCCCTGCAAGGCCGCAAAACAGTCCAGCATCCAATTGGCTCTCCCCGACATCCGGTTCCCCAGCAGGATTCTCATTTTTACCTCACATAAAAGTCAAATAGGTGAAATCCCATAGTGTAGGACTGCCGCCAGGGCCGGGATTCGCACCCGGGATCAGAGATATAGCCGTATACATATGAAACCGGCGACGCTCATTGCCACCGTATAGGGGAACGCCATCACGACGATGCGCACATAGGACAGGCGAACGAGTGGCGCAATGGAAGACGTCAGCAGAAACAGAAACGCAGCTTGTCCGTTAGGCGTCGCGACGCTCGTGATGTTCGTACCGGCGTTGATGGCGACCGCGAGCCCCTCGAGTTGCACCCGATCGATCGCCCCGGTCTGAAATGCCGAATTGACCTCGTTGATGTAGATCGTCGCGACGAAGACATTGTCGCTGATCGTCGACAGCAGGCCGTTGGCAAGATAGAACATCTCGGGGCGAACATCGGCGTCGAGCGATAGGACCCAGTCGATCGCCGGCGTGAAGAGATGCTGATCGTGAATGACGGCGACGATGACGAAAAACGCCACCAGAAGTGCGGTGAATGGCAGCGCATCTTCAAATGCATGACCGATGCGGCGTTCGTCGACCACACCGTTCATGGCGGTCTGCATCACGATGGCCACCAGCCCCAATAGCCCGACCTCGGCAACGTGCAGTGCCAAGCCTATGATCAGCAAGACGGCGGCGATACCCTGAACGACGATTCGAGCGTGATCGACCTTGGTCCGACGCTCCGATTCCCGTTGGTCGAAGTCGGCCAGAATCTCGCGAACAGGTTCGGGCAGTTCGGCACCATAGCCGAACAATCGCAAGCGCTCGACGGCGACGCATGTAGTTAGCCCGACTACCAGCACGGGCATCGTCACCGGCGCCATCCACACGAAGAATTCGCTGAAGTCCCAACCCATCTTGCTGGCGATCAGCAGATTTTGCGGTTCACCGACCATGGTGCACACGCCACCCAGTGCGGTACCGACGGCGCCATGCATCAATAGGCTGCGCAGAAACGATCGAAAGTTTTCCAGCGTCTCACGGTTGTGAACGTCGACCTTGCCGTCGTCCGTGTAGTCGTGGTCCTCGTCATGCGGCGTGAAGCCAGATGCGACGCGGTGATAGACCGCGTAGAACCCGAGGGCGACGGCGATGATGACTGCGGTAACGGTGAGTGCGTCGACGAATGCCGACAAGAACGCCGAGGTGCCGACGAACGCGACGGCGAGCGCGAGTTTCGAGCGGACGCCCAGCAGAATCTTGGTGAACGTAAAGAGCAGACCTTCACGCATGAAGTAGATACCCGCCACCATGAAGATGAGCAGCAGGATGACGGGAAAGTTGGCGAACGTTTCGCTGCGCACCGATTCGGGGCTGGTCAACCCGATGATGACCGATTCGATGGCGAGCAATCCGCCAGGCAATAGCGGATAGCAGCGTAGCGCCATCGCCAGCGTGAAGATGAATTCGAGAACGAGCAGCCAGCCGGTGACGAAACCGCCGACCAGAACCATGGCGATCGGATTGAAAATCAAGAAAGCGAGAATGGCACGCTTGTACCAAGGTGGTGACGTGCCCAGAAAGTTGGACCACAGCGCATCGATCATGCTAGCGAATCTCCAGCGTCGCATCGCCCTTGAAGTCCCGCGACATTGGACGCTGTCGACTCGCGGATGCGAAAGGATGTTCCCCGTGAGAGCGAGTGCGACGACTTCGCTCTGTCCACGCCTGAGTATATGACACACAACGACCACCGGTAGCGCCGTGTTGTCATTGCAGCGACCGGAATAGTCGTTCTTAGAGGCGAGGCGTGGCGCGTCTCTTGCTCATTGGAAAGGGGAACGAGTCTTAGCGCAGTGCCTCCACCTGCCATGCGTTCGCAGCACACCGGACGCGCCAGATGCGCGCATCGTCGATCAGGATCACGATCCAATCGTCCTCGCGTGCAAGTGTGACGGTACCGAGCGTGGTGCGCTCGAGGGTCAGCACTTCATCGCACCCGCCGGCGTCGTGCACTTGAATCTGGTGATCGTCGATGCACAGCGCGACGCCGTCGGTGGCGACGTGCTCGCTCGCACGGCAGGCCTCGCTCACGGGCGCGCGATCAGCGGCAGCCAGCTCGATTTCGCGATGCGTCTCCGCGGTTAGCATGGCACGACCGCTCGCGACGGACGCTTCGAGCCGGGACTCGAGCTTCGCGAGTGATGCCTTCGCCGGTCGCGATTCTTGCGCGACCGTAGGCGCAGCCGCAGCTAACTCTTCGGGCACTGATGAGCCAACCACCATATCCTCGGCCCCCGAGTCTTTGACGACGGCAGCGATGCGCTCCTCCGCCTGGCGGCCGACGGATGCAGGTTCCGCGATCGTCTCGGCCGATACTGGCAACGCTGCCGGCGTTTCGGCAACCGCACTCGCTGGCGCTCGTCTGGGCGCGTCCAATTTGCCAGTGAACTCATTGCTCGATTGCCCCAGGGGGCGTAGCTCGTCGGTCGATTGCGGCGTCTGCAGCATCAGCACCACGGCGAGCAGCGCCGAGGCAGCCGCACCGACGCCAACGGGGTAGCGCCACTTGCGCCGCGGTGGTTGCGCTGCCGCATCGCGTGCGGCGGCCAGGATTCGCGCGTCGAGCGCAGCGTCCGGCTCATCGCGGTGGCTCGCGTAGAGCGCGCGCAGCGCATTGTCTTCGGGCGCGTTCGTGGGTTCGGTCATGGGCTCATTCCAGCTCGGAGTTTTTGCATCGCATAACGTAGCCTGCTCTTGACGCCCTCCTCTGCGGTACTCGTGACGGCCGCAATCTCGGCCAAACTGAGTCCGGCTTCCTCACGCAACAGCAGTGCCTCGCGCTGCGTGATCGGGAGTTCAGCAATGAGTGCATGTAGTTGGTTCAGCTTGCGTGCCTGATCGGTCGCGTCCTCGGGTCCGGGATTGCTGGATGGCAATAGGTCGGGATCGTTGTCAATCGCTACGATAGGTCGGCGCATCGCGCTGCGGTGCCGGTCGGTGAGCACTCGGTGGGCGATGGTGAACAACCATGGCACGAACGATCCACGCGGCTCGTAGCTCGAACGGCCTTTGATCACCTTTATCCACACTTCGTGGTGGCATTCCTCGGCGTCGCACTTCGGCATCTGGCGCAGAAAGAATCGGTACACCGCGCCTTTGTGACGTCGGTAGAGATTCTCGAAGCTCGCGGCGTGTCCGTTGCAGTACGCCACCATGAGCGCATCGTCGTTCGAGCCGCCGGCGTCGATTGCGGCGATTGCGAAAGCACCCGCGCTCATGGTGTCGTCCGTCATCCGTTCTCCGTCATCAACCCGGCTTCACCGGCGCGAGCGCGCTTGCCGTGCTGACCAGGTTCAAGAACTCACCGCGATAGCCGAATGGGTCGTCGCCCCGCGCGGCGCGCGCGAGCTCTAGCACGTCGTCGTAGTCGTATGCGCCAGTATATCGACCACCACGCAACAATTGCCCGAATGCCGCGACCGCGGCGCTGAAGCGGAAATTCGGGCTCGTTGCGTCGAGGCTCGTGACGTCGCGCTTGGCGACCGCACGCTCGACGAGGTGGCTCGCCGATTCGTTCGGTTGCTTGTAGCGCAGCCTGACAAACGCGATTTCGTCGGACTTGGAGGCAGGCGAGGCTACGCGGTCCTGCCCATAGCGCAGCGGCTCGATGTTGGGCTTGTTACCGTCGGCTGGCGTGAGCTCGTAGATGGCGGTAACCGTATGACCGGCGCCGATGTCGCCGGCATCGACCTTGTCGTTGTTGAAGTCTTCGCGCTCAAGATGGCGCGTTTCGTAGCCGATCAAGCGGTACTCGGCGACGTGCGCCGGATTGAACTCGACTTGGATCTTGACGTCCTTGGCGATGATCTCGAGCGTCGAGACGAGTTCGTCGACCAGCACCTTGCGGCCTTCGTTCAACGTGTCGATGTAGGCGGCATTGCCGTTGCCGTTCTGGGCAAGCTTCTGCATCAACGCGTCGTTGTAGTTGCCGGTACCGAAACCGAGAACGGAAAGTCCGACCCCGGAGGCGCGTTCGTCTTCGATCAACTCCTCGAGCGCTTGCTCGTTCACGGTACCGACATTGAAGTCGCCGTCGGTGGCGAGGATGACGCGGTTGATACCGCCCTTCATGAATGCTTGTCGCGCCAGATTGTAGGCGAGCTGAATACCGGCGCCGCCGTTCGTGGAACCGCCGGCGGTGAGGGTGTCGAGAGCGGCGATGATCTTCGCGCTCTGGTCGCCGGGGGTCGGTTCGAGCACGGCGCCGGCGGCCCCGGCGTAAACCGCAATGCTGACGCGATCCTGTGCACGCAGGCGCTGAGCCAGCAGCTTCATCGACGCCTTCAACAGCTCGAGCTTGTCGGCCGCCTGCATCGAACCGGAGACGTCGATCAGGAACACGAGGTTGGCGGGTGGCAACTCGTCGTGATTGCGCTCGAAGCCCTTGAGACCGATGTGCAACAGCCATCGGTTGACGTTCCAGGGACTAGTGGCGAGCTCGGTGTGTATCGCGAACGGCCTGTCGGTTGTCCGTGGCGGTGCATAGTCGTAGTCGAAGTAGTTGATCAACTCTTCGATACGCACCGCGTCTTCGCGCGGCATCGAACCGTGATTGAGAAAGCGGCGGACATTGGCATAAGCCGCGGTGTCGACATCGATCGAAAACGTAGATACGGGATCCTCGGCGACCAGGTGCACCGGGTTGTCGTCGAAGTGCGTGTAGTTTTCGCGATCGAGCGGCTCGCTCGGCAATCGGAACGCGGGTGAGGCCATGTCCAGGGCGCGGCCCATCGTCGACTTTTCAGCCGAGCTGACGAGCATCTCCCGCAGCACGGCCGGCTGCGCCGGCGCGGGCTCGCCTTTTACCGGCGCCGTCTGTGATTCGGGAATGCGTGCCGGCTGGTCCGTGACTGGTGCGGGTTGCGACTGCGGAACCCGCGCCGACTCCGCGGGCTTGCCCGGCGCGTTCTGGGTGGTCTCGGTGCAGCCGATGAGAACGGCCGCCACGGCGAGGGTCATCAGGGTAAAGCGATGCATGGGAGGCTCCTCGTGTTGTCGATCTTCCTCTCCATAAACGTCCGGCCACGGGAAACGGGGTCAAACTCGGACTTCTCCCTGCAGCAACGCACTTGCCCCGGAGCAACGCCTTTGCCCCAGAGGAAGGGCCGCTCCGGGGCGATGTTGTTGCTGCGGGGCAAGGTTCTTGCTCCGAGGGCGGCGAGCCGCGAAACTCTGCCCCTTTTTTCGCGGGCATGGGTTCGGGCATGGCATTCAAGGCACTCGCCATCGACTTGGACGGCACCCTGCTGGTGGGGGAAAACCTGCCGGCCGCCAACCGTGATGCGGTGCGGGACGCCGTGGCGGCAGGCTATGCCGTCGTGATCGCCACGGCGCGCTGGCAGCAGATGGCGGTGCGCATCGCCACCGAGATCGGTATCGAAGGGCCCGTCATCGCCTGCTCCGGTGCGCAGGTGCGCCTGCCGGCCGAGGCACGGGACATCTTCGATGAGCGTCTACCGGCGGATTTCGTTGCCGATCTGTATGCGCTCTGCGATGCCGACCGCTGTATCGCCACGGTCACGGTCGATGACGAGGTGCTGCTGAAGCTCGATGGTGAACCGGACCGCGGTGCCATGCCGCCGGAGATGCGCTGGGTGCGTCGACTCGAAGGCGCGGCGTCGTCGCTACCGCGGGTAGCGGCGATTCAAGGTTCGGCTGTCAATGCCCGAATCCGCGCCGAGCTCGAACCGCGCTACACCGGACGCGTACATTTCTTCGATTCGATCGGTCCGAGCGGCAAGGTGATCTTGACACTCACGGCTGCCACTGCGAGCAAGGGTGAGGCACTGAAGGCGGCGTGCGCCCATCTCGGCATCGACCCGCAGGAAGTCGTGGCATTCGGTGACGCCCACAACGATCTCGAGATGTTCAAAATCGTCGGCGCCTCGGTTGCGATGGGTCAGGCCGAAGCAGAAGTGAAGGCGGCGGCGACTACCGTAACGATGCGCAACGACCAAGACGGCGTCGCGCGCGCCATCGAGCACTTGCTCGGCCATGGACACGTGAACTGAAAGAGGCGTCGCACATGACGGCAATCGGCGTGGAGGAGTTCGAGTTCGCGGCGAGCGATGGCACGAGTCTCCATTGCTATCG
>QJXZ01000354.1 GCA_003248125.1 Gammaproteobacteria bacterium
AACTAACAACGAGGAGGTCACGGGGTCCAGTCACTCCCCCTTTGGGACCCCGTGACCTCTCTCATCCCGGAGACATCTCAATGTTTGGATGGGCAGCAACGTTTCTCTCGATGGCGATCGCCGCTGCGCTAGTCGGCGCCAGCGGCGTCGCCGGCCTCGCGTCGCAGATCGCGTGGATCTTGTTTCTGACGGGCCTCGTATTGTGCGTGATGTCGTTTCTGCTCCGCCGCCGCGGGCCGCGCGTCTGGTAGCCGCCATGGTGTCACGGCGGAGCCGAGATCGCGCCGGTCGAGCGGCGCGCTACGGAGCTCGCAAACCGGCGAGGCGGGCAGCGTGCGCTCGGTGAACGTCAAGTCGCACGCGCACGATGCCGAGCCGGCAGACATTTTGGCGCGCTTGGAACCGACGTCGCGGCGCGCGCGATTGATCCGTATCTACGCGTCGACGGCTGCCGCGATCGTCGAATCGCGCGCGGCCGCGCCGCATCTGCTGGGAATCATCGTGCTGAGCTTGTTGTGCGCGGGTGCGCTCGTGATCGGCTGGAGCCTCGTATTGGCCAGCCTGCTGTACGTCGTGGCGGCCTATTCGAAAACGACGTGGCTGCTGACGGCGCTCGGTCTTGCGATTGGCCACGGGGTGCTCGCCGCGGCGTGTTGGCGCTATGCAGTGACGCTTGGGCACGAATTGACGAATCTCCGATGAGCTCACTGGTTTTTTCGATGACTTCAACGGGTGCGTTGGGCATCAAATTCGATTGATCGCTGTGCGGCGGCTGACAATTGCCGGTCTCTAGCAACCCGGCTGCGGGCGTGGGCCGCGTCAAAGCTCGACCGGAGTCGCGCGGTTCGCGCGGCGGTACCGCGTCGGTGTCGTGCCGGTCACCCGCTTGAACGTTTTCGCAAATGAGAGTTCAGATTCGTAGCCGACACGATTCGCGATCGTATGAACGGGCGCAGCGCTACTGCGAAGTAGGTTACGAGCTCTCTGCATGCGCAGAGCAGTCAAATATTCGAACATCGATTGGCCGACTAACTCGCGGAACTTCTTTGAGAAGCTCGCACGGGACGAGGCCGTTTTCTTGGCCAGGAGATCGAGCGTCCAGGGGTGTTCCGGTTCTTCGTGTATCAAGGTCAGCGCCTGAGAGATTTTCTTGTCGTATAGGGCACCGACGAAGCTATTTTTCTCTGAGCGGCCGAAGTCGATTCGAATGAGCTCGATTATCACGATCTCGGTGAGCTTGTTGATTGCGATCTGACTGCCGGGTTTTTGTGACAGATACTCAGCGCTCAGCTGATCGAGTGTGCTCTTGAGCCAGGCGTGCTGGAGCAGCTCTTGTCGGCGCACGATCGTGAGTGACGGCAGCGCCTCGAGCAATGGGTGATCGAGGCGTTCATCGAATTCGCAGTAACCGCACAGCAACAGAGTCTCAGACTGGTCGGCAAGATTGCGTTTATCAGGCGGATGGCTGCCGAGAACGTAGTCCCTATCCGCAGCAATAAACACGAGGTCGCCAGCGTGGAGACATTCGACGACATCGCGCGAGGCGACCCAGCAGCAGCCGCCGCGAACGAGGTGAAAGCTCGGTTGATTGAGCTCGATGTAGTTTTTTGACCATGGTGGTGGTAGCGCGTCACAGAAATAGACGCTGCCCTGCACGCGCATGGATTCGAGAATGTCGCTTAGGACTTCCACGGCCGGGGACGCTCACGATGCTCCGAGTCGCATTAACGGGGGCTCCTAGTCCGGTGGAAACGGGCTCTCCCACGGGACATCGTACGTGTCGGTCATCATGTTCATGATGATGGAAAAGAATCCCACGGCGAGCAGCTCGTCGATCTCGCTCTCCGAGAAGCCTTCGTCGCGGAGCCGTTCCTCGAAATCGTAGTCCGATCCCTCGCAACTCTTCGAGTCCAGTGACGCACGAAAGACAGTATCGATCGCTATCGGATAGGACGGTGGAAGATTCGAGCCGCAGTGTCCCTCCGAGAGGGACATTAGGTCGTCATAGGTCAACGTCGGGTCCAAGTTCAGGGCCGCATGGCCATGCAGCGCGGTGCAGTATTTATTGCCGACTGTGATCGATATCTTGAACAAGATCAGCTGCTTGAGAAGCGCCGGAATGTCGCCCTCGAGCACGACTTCCTTGAGCATGGTCCACACGGCACGCAAGACGTGCTCGTTGTTGCCGAGCGCCATGAGAAAATTCAGAACGGAGGGCGCCCCCATCGTTTCCATGATTTCGTCGTAGATCGCCTTGATCCGCGGCGGCGCATCGTCGTATTCGACGATCGAGCTGCGTTTCATTGTTGCCCCCTTCGTTCTACTAATTGTGCGGTCGCGTAGTGCTCTATGACGAACTATACGGTTTTTAGATACTCGTGCACGAAGCTCACGACGGTTGAGCCTTGTCCGACAGCAGAAGCCACGCGGCGAACGACGCCATGGCGAACGTCACCCGCAGCGAAGATGCCCGGGACGTTCGTTTCCATCAGATAGGGATCTCGTTTCAGCTTCCAATTTGGTGGTCTCGTGCTATCGGTCAGAAGGTCAGGCCCGGTCAGGACGAAACCTGCCGGGCTCAAAGCAACTTGGTCTTTGAGCATCTCCGTGTGCGGTTTGGCTCCGATGAACACGAAAATCGCTGGCGTCTCAGCTCTAAGCGCTGCTCCAGACGCGCGGTCACGAATCGTAATCGCCTCGAGCATGGTGTCGCCATGGGCCTCCACGACCTCCGTGCCTTCGCGAACGTTGATGTTGTCGCGTCCCGCGATTTGCTCGATCAGATAACTGGACATGCTCTTGGCCAGTGTGCCGCGAACGAGCATCGTCACGCGTTCAGCATGCTGTGACAGAAAGACCGCACCTTGTCCGGCGGAGTTCGCACCCCCGATTACGTGCACGTGCTCACCCTTGAAACTACTCGCCTCTGTCAGTGCTGCGCCGTAGTACACGCCGGCGCCGGTCGTATTCTCGATGCCAGGCACGTCGAGCTCGCGAACCGAGACACCCGTCGCGATTACGACCGCACGACACGCGAGCTCGGTGCCGTCCGCTAGCGTTACGATGCGGTAGGTATCGCGCGCGGCGACACTGACGACTTCGCGAGCCGAGAGAATCTCGGCGCCGAGGCGCGAAGCCTGTGCCGTTGCGCGGCGAGCGAGGTCGGCACCGCTCACGCCTTTTGGGAAGCCTAGATAGTTCTCGATTCTGGAGCTCGTGCCCGCCTGACCGCCGGGCGTCTCCTTATCGATAAGCAGGGTATGCACGCCTTCGGACGCACCATATACGGCGGCGGCCAGTCCGGCGGGGCCAGCGCCGATCACGATCAAGTCATAGAACGGCTTCGTTGCCTGCGTACGCAGCCCCGCTTTCTCGGCAATTTCCGTAAAGCTCGGCTCGATCAGCACAGTACCGTCAGGAAAAAAGACGACGGGTAGCTGGTGAGTCCCGCCGTTGGCATCTTCGACGAGCGACAGTGCGTCACTGTCACGCTCGATATCGAGAAACTCGTACGGAATCTGGCTCCGTGCGAGAAAGTCCTTGACGTGGTGGGAGCTCGCCGACCAAAGCGTTCCCGCCACGCGAATGCCGTCAAATGGAATCGTCGCGGTCGCTTCCCAGTCGCTGAGTAAATCATCGATTACTGGATAGAGATTTTCCTCGGCCGGCGTCCACGGTTTCATGAGGTAGTGATCCAGATCGACCTCATTGATCGCCGTAATCGCCGCTTCGGTGTCGGCATAGGCGGTAAGCAGGACTTTTCGCGCCTGTGGGAATTCCGCGCGCGCTAGCGACAGAAATTCCGTGCCCGTCATCTCGGGCATGCGCTGATCGACGAGAAAAAGTGCCACCGCATCGTTACGGTGGCGCAGCGCACGTAGCGCCTGGAGCGCCTCCTTGCCAGACGGGGCCTTGAGTATTCTGAAGTCCTTGCGATAGCGGCGCGCGAGGTCGCGCTCGACAGCATTGAGAACTTGCGGTTCGTCGTCGACAGTAAAGATGATCGGCTTGGACATAGTTGCGCAGTTTCGTTGTTACTGTGGTGAATGTTCGGAATCGTTCGAAGGAGCTTCGGTATCGGGACTGCTTCCGGGGGCGGGCCGAGCAGTCAGCGGCAATCGAACCGTAAACCGGGTGCTTCCCGGGGTCGAATCAACGGACAGCTGGCCGCCGTGCTTTTCGACGATGATGCCGTGGCTGATGTTCAAGCCCAGACCGGTGCCCTTGCCGGGTGCTTTCGTCGTGAAAAACGGATCGAATATTTTTGGCTGGGCTTCGATCGGGATTCCTGGCCCATCGTCTTCGAACTCGATGGCGATACCCGCATCAGCCATGTATGCACGGATGGTCAGCGAGCCTCTGCCTTCCATCGCGTCGATCGCGTTGTCGATGAGGTTGGTCCAAACCTGATTGAGCTCGCTGCCGTAGGCCTCGATGCGAGGAAGATCCTCTGCCAAGGCCAAATTGACTTTGACGTTC
>QJXZ01000348.1 GCA_003248125.1 Gammaproteobacteria bacterium
TAACGAATCCGAGCGCGGTAATCGAAACATTGAGTGGTCCCTGCGCGAGATTGCCGCCGACGATGGCGACGCCGAATGCCCGTGCCGCATCGCCAAGTCCCTTCGCAAACTCCAGCAGCCAAGACTCCTGTCGACTCGGCAAAGCGGCCGCAATGACGGCATGCGTTGGCGTTGCGCCCATGGCCGCCAAATCCGAGACCACCACTGCGAGCGCACGATGGCCGATCAAGCGACCGTCACAGCCGGCCGGGAAGTGCACGCCTTCGAGCAAGGCATCGACGGTGGTTACCACCTCGGCATCGGGTGGTATGCGCGTGATCGCGCAATCGTCGCCGGGCCCGAGCTCGACCCATGGTCCGGACGCGGCATCGCCGAGGGCGAGCACGATGGCGTCGATCAGCGCAAACTCATCCATCCGCGGCGATTTCCCGCGCGCGCTCGGCACGGGCGAGCGCATCGAGCACCGCATTGACGTACTTGTGGCTGTCTTCGGCGCCGAAGGTGCGTGCAAGCGCTACGCATTCATCGATCGCGACACGCCAGGGTACATCCGCACGATGTACGAGTTCGTAGGCGCCCATACGTAACAGCGCGCGTTCGACATGGTCGAGCTGCGCAACTGAACGATCGAGGTAAGGGGCAATCAATGCATCGAGCTGCTCGCACTCGGCAGCAACGCCACGCAGCACGTCGTGAAAAAACTGCGCGTCGATGCGGCGGAACGATTCCTCTTCGCGAAACTGGCGCTCGATGTCCGCCACATCCGCACCGGTGAGCTGCCACTGATAGAACGCCTGCGCGAGCAGTCGGCGCGCGCGTCGCCGCGCCCATGGATCGAAGCGCTCGCTCGTCATGACGAAATACGATCAGAGTTGAGCGAGAACGCTCATCATTTCGAGCACCGTCTGCGCAGCGTCGGCACCCTTGTTGCCCATTTTGGTGCCCGCGCGTTCCACCGCCTGCTCGATTGTTTCGGTGGTGAGCACGCCGAATGCGACCGGCACGCCAGTCTCGAGTGCGACCGCGGCGAGACCTGCAGCGCATTGACCGGCCACATACTCGAAGTGCGGCGTCGCACCTCGAATCACAGTGCCGAGCGCAACGATGCCGTCGACGTTGCCCTTGGTCGCGATGCGCTTGGCCGTGATCGGCAACTCGAAGCAGCCCGGTACCCGCACCAGCGTCAAGTCCTTTCGCGCCACGCCATGACGCAGAAGCACGTCCTCGCAGGCGCCGACCAAGCTGTCGACGATGTAGCTGTTGAAGCGACCGGCGACGATCGCCACCTTTTTGCCGGCGCCGTCGAATCCGCCCTGGATGGTCTTGCTCTCGGTCATCCGCGTGTTCCCGGACCAAAGGCGGCAAGTGTAGCAGGACGGCATACTAGGGGCCTGTTACCACCCTTTCGTGTTTTGTCTCGGGAGATCACACCCATGCCTGCAGTATTCGTTCACGGCAACCCGGAAAGCGCCGCAATCTGGGATCCATTGTTCACGCACCTCGAGCGCACCGACGTGGTCGCGCTCTCACCACCCGGGTTCGGCGCGCCGGCCGCCGACGCCTTCGAAGCCACCAGCGACGCCTATCTCGACTGGCTCATCGAGGCCGTATCCGGCATCGAAGGACCCGTCGACTTGGTCGGTCACGACTGGGGCGGCGGGCATGTCATGCGGCTTGCCATGACACATCCAGAAATGATCCGTTCGTGGGTCACGGACATCGCCGGGTGCATGGATCCCGACTACGTCTGGCACGACATGGCACAGGTCTGGCAAACGCCGGGCGCGGGCGAGCAAGCCGTGCAAGCCATGGTCGCGGCACCGGTCGAGCAGCGCGTCGCGCAGTTCCAATCACTCGGCATGAGCGCCGACGTCGCGCAGCAGGTAGCCCGCGCAAACGACGCAACGATGGCGCGCTGCATAATCGCGCTCTATCGTTCGGCTGCGCAGCCAGCCATGGCCAACTGGGGCAAGAACCTCGCGCGCGCTGCGGCACGGCCAGGACTCGTGATTATCCCCACCGCCGATCACTACACCGGCGGCGAGGTGTTGGCACGGCGGTCCGCCGGTCGCGCGGGCGCCGAGGTCGCGGTGCTGGATGGTCTCGGCCACTGGTGGATGTGCGAAGACCCAGTACGCGGCGCGTCAGTGCTGAACGCGTTCTTCGCCCGCGTTCGGACGACTTAACGGGAGCTGCGCAACACCCGCACGCGGACGTCGCTGCCGACCGGCGTTACTTCGGTGACGCTGCCGGCGATGGCATCGCCCAGTCGGGTGCGTTCGAACGCGGCCAGCGGGCGGCCGCTGGCGCCGAGAAGTTTTGGCGCCAGATAGACGATGAGCTCGTCCCAGAGCCCGGCTTCGAGCAGCGCGCCGGTCAGCCGCGGCCCCGCTTCTACCAGCACTTCATTCATACCGCGCCGCGCGAGGTCTGCGAACAATGCACCGAGGTCGACCCGCCCGTCGCCCATGGCCACCACCTCCGCGCGGCCGAGGTCGCGCCGCATCGCGCCCTCCGCGGTGACGATCAACGCCTCGCCCGGTGCCTTCAGCACTCGTGCCGCTGCCGGTATCGCGAGACTCGAATCGGCAATCACCTTGAGCGGCTGGCGGCATACGCCATCCACCGCATATTCACCGGCACGCACCGTGAGCGCCGGATCATCCGCGACTACGGTGCCGATGCCGGTGACGATCGCGCAGCTACGGGCACGCCAATGCTGCACGTCGCGCCGTGCTGCCTCGCCCGTTATCCATTGGCTTTCGCCAGACGCCATCGCTGTTCGGCCGTCCAGCGACGCGCCGACCTTGATGCGGATCCATGGCCGCGCGAACTCGTGACGGGCGAAAAAACCGCAATTCAGCGAACGCACCGCCGGTAGATCGACTGCGTCGACGGCAATGCCGACCGCCTGCAGCTTGGCAAGGCCTTTGCCCGCAGTTCGCCGATCGGGATCCCGGTGGCCAATCACCACGCGTGCGATGCCGGCCACGATCAGGGCGTCGCTGCATGGCGGCGTGCGGCCGTGGTGTGCACAGGGTTCGAGGCTCACATATGCGGTCGCGCCATGGGCTTCGACGCCTGCCTGTGCCAAGGCAATGGCCTCCGCATGCGGACCTCCGGCGCGGACATGGAAGCCGCGACCGACCACATCATGGCCCTTGACGATCAGACAACCGACGCGTGGATTGGGCGTCGTCGAGTACAGGCCTTGCGCTGCGAGTTCGATTGCGGCCTCGAGGTAAGCGCGATCGGTAACCGAGATTGGCACGACTAGTCGTCCGTTTTGTTGGGCGCCCGCATGCGCCGGATCTCGTCCTGAAATTCGCGCACGTCTTGGAAATCCAGATACACCGACGCGAACCGCACGTAAGCGACGGCGTCCATCTGGCGCAGCTCCTTCATCACCTCCTCGCCCACCATCGCGGAAGGCAGCTCCCGTTCACCACTCGAACGTAGCCGGTGCATGATGCGACTGATGCCGGCTTCGACCGTCTCCGTGCTGACCGGACGCTTCTCCAGCGCACGTTGTAGGCCGGCACGCAGCTTGTCCTCGTTGAACGGTTCGCGAGTGCCGTCGCGTTTGACGATACGCGGCATGACGAGTTCGGCCGTCTCGAAAGTCGTGAAGCGTTCCTGACACGCTTGGCATTCGCGCCGTCGGCGCACTTGATCCCCGTCCGCGACGAGCCGAGAGTCGATCACCTTGGTGTCGTCTGCGCCACAGAACGGGCAGTGCATCGTCTACCTCAGCGGGCGTAGACCGGGAATCGCTTGCACAGCTCGAGCACCTTGAGCCGCACGGACTCGATCATGTTGTCGTTCTTGAGGTCGTCGAGCACGTCGCACATCCAGTGCGTCAATGTCTTGCACTCGGCTTCCTTGAAGCCGCGCGTCGTCGCCGCCGGGGTGCCGATGCGAAGCCCGCTCGTGACGAACGGCGAGCGGGGATCGTTCGGCACCGCATTCTTGTTGACGGTGATATTGGCGCGGCCGAGCGCCGCATCGGCGTCCTTGCCCGTGATCTTCTTGTCGATCAAGTCGAGCAGGAACAGATGATTGTCGGTACCGCCAGAGACCACTTTGTAGCCGCGGTTCTGGAACTCGGCCGCCATCACCTGCGCGTTGGCGATCACTTGCTTTTGATACACCTCGAAGGCGGGTTCCATCGCTTCTTTGAAGCAGACGGCTTTGGCAGCTATGACGTGCATGAGCGGTCCGCCTTGGCTGCCCGGGAAGAGCGCCGAATTCAGTTTCTTCGTGATCTCATCATTGCTGCGCGCAAGAATCACACCGCCCCGCGGGCCGCGCAGGGTTTTGTGCGTCGTCGATGTGACGACATCGGCGATCGGCACGGGATTCGGATACAGACCCGCGGCGATCAACCCGGCGACATGGGCCATGTCGACGAACAAGTAAGCGCCGACCGAATCCGCAATGTCGCGAAAACGTTGCCAGTCCATGCGCCGCGAATAGGCCGAGAAACCGGCGACGATCATCCTCGGCTTGTGCTCGTTGGCGAGCGCCTCGACCTGAGCGTAATCCACCTCGCCGGTGGCCGGATCGAGCCCATACTGCACCGCGTGATAGAGCCGGCCGGAAAAATTCACTTTTGCGCCGTGCGTGAGATGACCGCCATCGGCGAGGCTCATACCGAGCACGGTGTCGCCGGCGTCGAGCAACGCCAAGTAGACGGCGGCGTTGGCCTGCGAACCCGAGTGCGGCTGGACGTTGGCATAGTCGGCACCGAACAATGTCTTGACCCGTTCGATGGCGAGCACCTCCACCTTGTCGACGTTCTCACAGCCGCCGTAGTAGCGCTTTGCCGGGTAGCCCTCGGCGTACTTGTTGGTCAGTACGCTCCCCTGCGCCGCGAGCACGCGTGGCGACGTGTAGTTCTCCGACGCGATCAGCTCGATGTGCTCTTCTTGACGCACCTCTTCGTCCTTGATCGCCCGCCAGACTTCGTCGTCGAAGCCGGCAATGGACATATTCGCAGCAAACATGACGCCGATTTCTCGCCAGGCCAATGAAGCTCGGCATTGTAGCCGAAGGGTCTCGCACGCCACATGAGGGACCGTCATCGCCGCCATGAGCGGCAAACGAGATCGCGTCACAAGTGCAATCGGTGACGCGACCGCCTGTACGCTGGCACGCGGACCCCATCGATCAGTGCCGCGTGGGCTGTCGCGGTAGTCCTGTGGACCGTCGCTCAAACGCCCCCGGGGCGAGGCGTTGCGGTGTCGTCGGGCGGGTAGAACACCGGCGCAAAGCCACCGCCCGGCGTTCGGAAGTTGGTGGTCTGTCCCCGGTATAGCCGCGCCGCAATCATGCGCACTTCGCCGCGGTAGACATACGCTCGAAAATCGACCTTGAGCGGGTCCGCTTCGCCAGGCCACCGCTCACTAGGCGGCACCAGCGCTTGCGCCACATAATCGTCGCCGACGATTGCAGCAAACGTCTTTCGCGTCAGCTTACTGCCCCGATAGGAACCCCGGCTGCCGAAGCCGCGCGCGGGCTTGAAGAACCACGCCTTCCGATCCCGCCACAACGCTTCCGCGCTGGCCGCGGTAACGATCTGCGTTGTTGGCACTGCCGCGCTCAGTGTCGTGATCGATTGCTCGTCCGCGGTCCAATCCGCGAGCATTACGCAATCCGAAAGCCGCACCAGATTGCGCTTGTTCGCATACAGCGCATGCGCCCGGGGGTGAGGTGAGATTACTGCGGCGCCGGTCTCGAACGCTCGATGCAATACGGCATGTGCCGGGCCTTCGAAGTAGAAATCCGTCAGTCGGTTGTACACGAAGTCGATGCGCCGATCGCCCGCTCGAAGCTCGCGGTCGACCAACCGAAGCGCTTTCGAATCGATCACAGCGGCATCGATGCCATTCGACTCGAACAACCGCTTGAACAGCAGAAACTCCGGAAACAGATATTGCTGTTCGGGCATGTCGTCGACGATGGCGATGCACTCGGGCACGGATGTGCGACCGGCCATGCGCCAGTCGGTCATGAAGTCCTCGAACACGGCCGACTCCAGCGCGCTTGGTCCGTTGCAGCTCGACAACAACGGCTCAACCTCCTCGCAACAAGCGCGTTGCGCACGCACGAGTTCGGCATTGAGCAACGCGCCACCGGCGTTGGTGTTGATCTCGATCAGCTTCGGCCCCGCGGCCGACAGATGGAAGTCGTAGCCCATCAACACGCCCGGATTGCCGGGATCGTGATGGGCGATCGCCGGCGCGTCTGCCAACACCGATGCGTGGTAACCGGGGGTCGCAACGATGGTCTCGACCGCGGTCACGATCTCCTGCATGCGCTCGATCTGTCGCTTCGAGACGAACACCGGCAGCGCCGAGAATAGATGCGGATGCGCTTCGACGAATGCCGTCGACAGGCCCTGCGCCGCCAAGTCGCGCTCGAGCCAGGCTCGCAGCGCATCGAGATCGGTACCTATACAAAAGCACTCGCGGTTGAGTGAGTCGATCAATTCATCCACGTCGCATTCACAAATGACCTGATCCATGAAAGTTTACTGCGCAGTCGGGAATCGGTTGAACGCCTGCCCACTTTTCCGCTAGCGTTGCCGGCCCTTTTACGGGCCGCTTGAAGGCAATGGCGCAATACGTCTACACCATGAACCGGGTCGGCAAGACCGTGCCGGGCGGTCGCAAGATTCTCGAGAACATCTCCTTGTCGTTCTTTCCCGGCGCCAAGATCGGCGTGCTCGGCTTGAACGGTGCGGGCAAATCGACGCTGCTGCGCATCATGGCCGGCATCGATACGCAGATCGAAGGCGAAGCACGGCCACAAAAAGGCATCAAGGTCGGCTTCTTGCCGCAGGAACCACAGCTCGACGCATCCAAGGACGTGCGCGGGAACGTCGAGGAGGGTGTGGCCGAGATCAAGTCGCTGCTCACCAAATTCGACGAGATATCGGCGAAATTCGCCGAGCCCATGTCCGACGACGAGATGAACGCACTACTCGAAGAGCAGGGCGAGCTGCAATCACGGATCGATGCGGCGGACGCCTGGAATCTCGACCGCACGCTCGACGTCGCCGCCGATGCGCTGCGGCTGCCACCGTGGGACGCAAAGGTCGCCAATCTGTCCGGCGGCGAGAAGCGCCGCGTTGCGCTCTGCAAGCTCCTGTTGTCGAAGCCCGACATGCTGCTGCTGGACGAGCCGACCAACCATCTCGATGCCGACAGCGTCGCATGGCTCGAACGTTTCCTCGGTGAATATCCGGGGACCGTGGTTGCCGTGACGCACGATCGTTACTTCCTGGACAACGTGGCGGGCTGGATTCTCGAGCTCGACCGCGGCCGCGGCATTCCATTCGAAGGCAACTACAGCGCGTGGCTCGCGGCCAAAGAGAAGCGCCTCGAAGTGGAGGCGCGAGAAGAAGCCGCTCGTCAGCGCGCCATCAAGGCCGAGCTCGAATGGGTGCGCACCAACCCGAAGGGCCGACAGGCGAAGAGCAAGGCACGCCTCGCACGTTTCGAAGAGCTCTGCACGAAGGAAGTTCAGAGCCGCAACGAAACCGCAGAGCTCTACATTCCGCCTGGGCCCCGGCTCGGCGAGAAGGTCATCGACATCGAGCACGTCACCAAGGGATATGGCGATCGCGTGCTCATCGAGGATTTGAACGCCAGCATTCCGCGCGGCGCCATCGTCGGCATCATCGGCGGCAACGGCGCCGGCAAGACCACTCTGTTTCGTATGATCACGGGTCAGGAAAAACCCGACTCAGGCGACATCGTGGTCGGCGATACGGTCGAGCTCGCGTACGTCGACCAGAGTCGCGACGCACTCGATGCCAAGAAGAACGTCTGGGAGCAAGTATCCGATGGCCAGGACGTGCTGCGCATTGGTCAGTACGAGATTCCGTCGCGCGCCTACGTCGGCCGGTTCAATTTCCGCGGCGCCGACCAACAGAAGAAGGTCGGTGATCTATCGGGCGGCGAACGCAACCGTCTTCACCTCGCGAAGCTGTTGAAGCAGGGTGCCAACGTGCTGCTGTTGGACGAACCCACAAACGACCTCGACGTCGAGACGCTTCGTGCCCTCGAGGAAGCGCTGTTGAATTTCCCCGGCACCGTGCTGGTAATTTCGCACGATCGGTGGTTTCTCGACCGCATCGCCACGCACATGCTCGCGTTCGAAGACGACAGTCACGTGGAGTGGTTCGCCGGCAACTACAGTGATTACGAAGTCGATCGCAGAAAGCGGCTCGGCGAAGACGCCAACGAGCCGCATCGCATACGCTTCAAGCGGCTGGCGAGCTGAATCGACTCCGGAACTGGTTCAGTATCGCGCTTTGACGGCTTCGATGACGGCGCGGGTGTGTAACAGCGCCAATAATTCGTTGACGATCTCGATTCCGCGCGCAGCGATTTCTGCGGCCTCGCCAGCCTCCATGTCGGCAAATGAGCGCACGAAGTCGTCGACCTCGTCGACCGCGAGATCGCGCAGCAACGCGGCGTATGCGGCCAGCTTGTCGAACCGGTAACCGCGCGCCGCCGAAAAACCTACCTGCCGCAATCGTGCCCACTGCTCGACGATCGCCGCGTCGCGAAAGTCGACCCACGAAGTGGAGCCATCTCGGCGTAACTCTATCGCGCCTGATCGCGCGAGTTCCTCGAGTTCCACATCGTCCACGCCGCTGCTCTTTGCGAGCTCGGCAAGCGTCCGATCGCCTGCCCCGGCCACGCCATCGACCACTGCAGGCAACAAATGCTCGATGCCGGCCAGCGGCTGGCGCGCGAGCATTTGTCGATACGCATCCGTCTGCAGAAGCGACTTGATCACCGCGAGCGGCAGGAAACGCTCTTCCTTGAGCTTCTTGATCGCCAGCAGGCGCTGCACGTGTTCCTCGCTGTAGCGCGCGACGTTCTTCTTTGGCCGCTCGGGCTCGGGCAACATGCCTTCGCGCAGATAGAACCGGATCGCTTCCCGACCAATGCCGGTGCGCTCCTCCAGCTCTTTCATTTTCACCGTCGTTCGATCTCGCTCAGTGCGAATGCAAAACCACGGGCAACTCCGCGTAGCCCTTCACGAAGTTCGAGCGAATGCGCACCGGATCTCCCACCACTTCCACCATGTGGAACCGTTTCATGATCTCTTCCCACAGGATGCGGAGCTGCATTTCGGCGAGCCGATTGCCCATGCAGCGGTGAATGCCGAAGCCGAACGACAGGTGATGGCGCGCCTTGGCACGGTCGACGATGAACTCGTCGGGGCGCTCGATGACCTCGTCGTCGCGATTGCCCGAGACGTACCACATGACCACCTTGTCACCCTTCGTTATCTGTTTGCCGCCGAGCTCCAGGTCGCGCGTCGCCACCCGCCGCATGTGCGCGAGCGGCGTCTGGTAGCGAATGATCTCGGAGACCATGTTCGGGATCACTCGCGGGTTGTTGCGTAGCTTGTCGTACTCACCTGGGTTCTGATTCAGGAACAACACACCGCCGGAAATCGAATTGCGGGTAGTGTCGTTGCCGCCGACGATCAGCAGGATCAGGTTGCCGAGGTATTCCATCGGCTCCATGTTCCGGGTCGACTCACCGTGGGCCAGCATCGACACCAGATCGAGATCCTCGCCCGGCGGTTGCTTGGCGCGCTCTTCACGAAGCCGCGTGAAGTACTCCAAGCACTCGAGCAGATGCGCGCGGCGCTCGTCCTCGATGATGCCACCGGCGGAACCGGTCGCAGTCGCCACGTCGGACCAAAACGTCAGCTTGCGCCGTTCTTCGAACGGGAAGTCGAACAGCGTCGCCAGCATTTGCGTCGTGAGCTCGATAGACACACGATCCACCCAATTGAAGCGTTCGCCGATCGGCAACGAATCAAGGATGGTCTGGACGCGCGCGCGGATCAGTTTTTCCAGCTTGGCCAGGTTCATTGGTGCGACCACGGGCTGCGCAACCTTGCGCTGCTCGTCGTGCTTGGGTGGATCCATCGCGATGAACATCGGCAACATGAAGTCCGCGTCCTGATCGTCGATGACGATCGACGGCTCGGACGAGAAGTCGTCGTGATGGGAGTCGACGTGCATGATGTCGTTGAACTTGGTCACCGACCAAAACCGACCGAACACCTCGTTCTCGGTGAAGTGCACCGGGTCTTCGGCGCGCAGTCGCTTGAAGAACGGGCCCCACACATCCTGCTCCAACAGCCGCGGATCGCTGACGTCGATGTCTTCGACCGGAATCGCGTACGGATCGGGAATCGGGTATTCGAAGTAATTCGGTTCGCTCATCGTGTCCTCCTCACATCTGGAATTGCGGTAGCCGGACGACCAGCCCGTCCATCGCGTCGGTAATCTCGATTTGGCAGCCGAGCCGAGAAGTGTCCTGCCGTTCGGGGGCGAGGTCGAGCATGGTCGCCTCTTGTGGCCCGGGTCCGCCGATCGTGGCCAGCCACGCTGGATCCACGAATACGTGGCAAGTGGCACAGGAGCATTCCCCGCCGCAGTCGGCATCGATGCCGGGCACCAGGTTGTCGGTAGCGGCCTGCATGATGGTGCGGCCCGCATCGGTGTCGACTCGATGCTCGGTGCCGTCGTATTCGATGAACAGGATCTGCGGCATGGGATCGTCTCGCGCTAACAGAGCGGCGCATCCTACGCGAATACGTTTTACGTAGCAATACTACGCAATATGATCCGCTAGCAGGTTGCCCAACCGCCAGCCGCGCACTGAATTGATGAGGTAGATGGCCGCCCAGCCGGCGCGATCGGCGACCCGTAGCGGCGCCTCGGTGAGTTCGCCGCGGCCGAGCAAGTGGCCGCGCAGGGTGCCCGGCAACAGCCCGGCGGCGAGGGGCGGCGTCACCAGCACGCCATCGCGACGCACCACGACATTGGCGCTCGATGCCTCGGTCAGCTCGCCGGCCTCGTTGACGAGCAACACATCGTCGGCGGCGGAACATTCGCCGAGCGCGCGCTCGTAGACGCCTCGATTCGTGGTCTTGTGGCGGAGCAATTCGTCGTCGCTGCGCACTGGCGTGCGCGCGATGGCGAGCGTCACCGTCGATGAATGGGGTGCAATCGGCGCGTGCTCGATACGGTGGCTACCATCGACCGCCAGCAGCAGCCGCACCTTGAAGATGCCTTCGAGCGGCGCAACTGCGTCATCGAGTGCCGCGGTTACTCGCTTGCGATCGAACGTGAAGTCGAAGTGGCGGGCAGAGTGCGCCATGCGATCGAGATGGGCTTCGAGCAACGAGAACCCGGCCTCACTGTCGTAGCGCAGCGACTCGTAGAGATCGAAGTCCACCATCACTCAGCCCGCGTCGAAGGCCGCGGCGATCGCTTCGTTCAGGGTCGCCACGGCGTGCACGCGCATGCCATCGAGCGCGGGGCGCGGGCGATTGGCTTTCGGCACGATTGCGAGCGTGAAACCGTGCTTCACCGCCTCGCGCAAACGCTCTTGGCCGTTGGCCACCGGTCGCACCTCACCGGTCAATCCGATCTCGCCGAAAACGACCAGCTCGCGCGGTAGGATTCGGTCTCGGAAGCTCGACAAGGTGGCGAGTACCAGAGCGAGATCGGCAGCGGTCTCGCCGATGCGCACCCCACCGACGACGTTGGCAAAAACGTCTTGGTCGGCGAGTGCGATACCGCCGTGGCGATGCAACACGGCAAGATGCATGGCCAGCCGTTGCGCATCGAGCCCGACTGCCACGCGTCGTGCATAGCCGCTCTGCACTTGGTCGACCAGCGCTTGCAGCTCGACCAAGATCGGCCGCGTGCCTTCCCACGACACCGTCACCACACTGCCCGGCGAAGTCTCGCTGCCACGTTCGAGGAAGATCGCCGACGGGTTGGCGACCTCCTTCAAGCCACGGTCGGTCATCGCGAACACGCCGAGCTCGTTGACGGCACCGAACCGATTCTTGATGCCGCGTAGCGTCCGATAACGCGACCCCGGCGGGCTGTCGAGCATCACGAAGCAGTCGATCATGTGCTCGAGCACTTTCGGCCCCGCCAAGTTGCCTTCCTTGGTGACGTGACCGACGAGCACGAAGATCGTGCCGCGTTGCTTGGCGAGGCGCGTGAAGAACGCCGCCGTCTCCCGCACCTGAGTCACGCTGCCTGGCAGGCTGTCGACACCGGTCATCTGCATGACTTGAATCGAATCGATCACCACCAGCGCCGGCGCATGCTGCTCGATGATGGCTGCGATCTCGTCTACACGTGCCTCGGCCGCGACCTGCAGACCTTCGAGCGGCAGCTGCAACCGCCGGGCGCGCATCGCCAGTTGCTCCAATGACTCCTCGCCGCTCACATACAGCACGGGCAAACGCATCGCGAGCGCCGTGGTTACCTGCAACAGCAGGGTACTTTTGCCGGCGCCCGGATCGCCGCCGATCAGCACCACGGAGCCCGGCACGAAACCGCCGCCGAGCACGCGGTCGAGCTCGGCGAAACTCGAAGTGACCCGGGCCGCTTCGGCACCCTGCACCTCGGCCAGTCGGCGCACTTCCGCGTGCGTACCCGCATAGCCCACGGAGCGGTCACTGCGCGTGCTGGGAGCGACCGATATTCGGCTCAAGCTGTTCCAAACCCCACATGCGGAGCACTGGCCCTGCCACTGCATGTGCGCCTCGCCGCACTCGTTGCAGACATAGGCGGACTTGGCCTTCGCCATCAGCGCATGTAATCCGCGTAATCGTTGGTGGCCAAGTTTTCGAACTTGGTCAGGTTGCCGATGAAGGCGAGACGCACCGTGCCAATGGGACCGTTGCGTTGCTTGCCGATGATGATCTCGGCGACACCCTTATCGGGTGACTCGGGGTTGTAAACCTCGTCGCGGTAGACGAAGAAAATGACGTCGGCGTCCTGTTCGATGGCGCCGCTGTCACGCAGGTCAGACATCTGCGGCCGTTTGTCGTGGCGTGTCTCGACGCCACGGTTGAGCTGTGAAAGCGCAACCAACGGACAACGCATCTCCCGCGCGATCGCCTTCAATGCGCTCGAGATCTCGGAGATCTCGCCGACACGGTTGTTGTCGAGTTCACGGTTCGGCCGCATGAGCTGCAGGTAGTCGATGACGATGACCTTGAGCCCGCCCACTTCGCGCGCCACGCGTCGCGCACGCGTGCGCATCTCGTTCGGGGTGATGGCTGGCGTGTCGTCGATGTAGAGTGGCTTGTCCTTCAGCATACTGACCGCGGATGTGAAGCGCGGCCAATCGTCGTCGTGCAGCGCGCCCGTGCGCAACCGTGATTGATCGATGCGGCCAAGCGAAGACACCATGCGTGTCACCAGTTGCTCGGCCGGCATCTCCAACGAGAACACCAATGCGGCACCCGGTTCTTCGGCCATCATGGCGTGCTCGACCAAGTTCATCGCAAAGCTGGTCTTACCCATCGACGGTCGACCGGCGACAATGATCAGGTCGGACTTCTGCAAGCCGGCAGTCTTGCGGTCGATATCGTCGAACCCGGAGGGCAGCCCGGTGATCGGACTGCGCGTGCGGTACAGCTCTTCGATGCGCTCCACCGTCTTGGTCAACAGCGGCACGATCGATTGCGGTCCACCGAGCTTCAACCGCCCTTCGTGAATTCGGAAGACCTCGGATTCCGCCATGTCGAGCAACTCGTTGCTCGACCGGCCCTGCGGTTGGAACGCCGCTTCGGCGATCCGATTCGATGCCTGGATCAGCTGGCGCAGGGTGGATCGCTCGCGCACGATCTGTGCGTAGGCAACCACATTGCTCGCACCGGGCGTGCCTTCGGCCAACTCGGCGAGATAGGCGATGCCACCAGCCTTGTCGATCAAGCCACGATTGGTGAGCGCTTCCGAGAGGGTTACGGCATCGAGCGGCTCGTTGGCGTTGGCGAGGCCATGCATGGCCTCGAAGATGATCTGATGCTGGGTACGATAGAAATCGGCGGCGCCAACGACCTCGGCGACGTTGAACCACGCGTCGTTGTTGAGCATCAGCCCGCCGAGCACCGATTGCTCGGCCTCCACCGAGTGCGGCGGTACCTTGAGCGCCGCCACGGCGCCTTCGCGGCCGCGCGGCGGATCGGAAATCGGGGTTTCTTCCGCCATCGCAAGCGGCTTGTGACACGATAGGCGGGCAAGCGTTGGGGATCCGGCGAGGCGAGTCAAGGAGAGATTTCCCAAGTGCCCCGACATCCCCGCGATGACGCTCCCGCACAACTCGCGAATGGGCTCCAGGCCAGAACCCATGCGGTCTTTCGCCTAAATTACTGCGCTGCACAAAAATTTTCCTTGACGGCTCCGGCGCTCCTCGATAAAGTGCGCGACCGTCGATGTTGCATCGCACCATTATTCAATAGGAGATAGACATGAGTGCATTGACCCGAGCCCAGGACTTCCTGTCCGATGCCAACGAGCTCACCGCCAAGTCCGTGACCAAGCAGTTCGAC
>QJXZ01000201.1 GCA_003248125.1 Gammaproteobacteria bacterium
CGCTGTGTTGAGTCGGGAAGTCGTTCACGCTGCCGACGTTTTCGCGGAGGATTGGCCCGGCGAGGAGGTCAAGGGACTCGCCCAGCACGAGGGTTGGCGCGCGTGTGCGGCCGCACCGATGTTGCGCGAAGGCAGGGCGCTCGGCGCGATTGTCGTGAGTCGTTCCCCCCCAACCGCCTTTAGCGAAAAAGAGATCGCGCTGCTCAAGACTTTCGCCGACCAGGCAGTGATCGCGATCGAGAACACGCGGCTCTTCAACGAGACCAAGGAGGCGCTCGAGCGCCAGACCGCGACCGCCGAGATACTGAAGGTCATCAGCAGCTCGCCGACCGATGTACAGCCGGTGTTCGATGCCATCGTGCAGAGCGCGATGCGTCTGGCGGCACCCTGGAATGCGGCGATCGGGATGCGTGCAGGCGATCAGTTCGCGATGCGTGCCGCGGCGAGCCCGCGCAAGCTGATCCCCGAAGAGGTATCGAAGCTCTTCCCGATTCCGTTCGACCCCGTAACCATTGGATATACCCGCGCGATCGCCGAACACCGTGTCATTGAGATTGCCGATTCCCAAGCGTCCGAGGTGAGCGACATCGAGCGGCGGATCGCGCACGCCGGGCGCTACCACTCCGCCGTATATGTGCCCCTCGTTCGGGAAGGAGAGGGTATTGGCACCATCGTGCTCACCCATCCGGAGCCGGGTGTCCGCCTGACCGAGAAGCAGTTGGCGCTGACCCAGGTCTTCGCCGACCAGGCGGTGATCGCGATCGAGAACGTGCGCCTGTTCAACGAAACCAAGGAGGCGCTCGAGCGGCAGACGGCCACTGCCAAGATACTCAAGGCGATCAGCGACTCGCCGACCGACACGCAGCCGGTCCTCGACGCCATCGCGGCAACAGCGCAGACACTATTCGATGGTTCGACCGCAGGCATCGCGTTGAGACGCGGCGACAGCATCGAGCTTGTCGCTACAGCCGGCATGGACGACACGCATTTGCGCGCCCTGCGCGACAGTTTTCCGCGACCGATCGATCTCGACTCGTTCGTCAACCAGATCGTGGTCGGCGGCGTCACCGTTCACTACCCTGACGTGACGGCGCCCGGAGTCCCCTCTTACACGCGCAGTACGGCCCTGGCGGCCGGCGTCGGCGCCGTGCTTGGCGTGCCGTTGCTCCGGGAAGGAAAGTCCATCGGCGGCATAATGATGGCGCGGTCGTATGCGGGCGCGTTCGCCGAAAAGGAAATCGACCTGATGCGCACGTTCGCCGATCAAGCGGTGATCGCAATCGAGAACGTGCGCCTCTTAACGTGCGCCTCTTTAATGAGACGAAAGAGGCGCTCGAGCAGCAGACGGCAACCGCAGAAATTCTGCGCGTGATCAGCAGCTCGCCGAACGACATTACGCCGGTGTTCGAATCGATCCTCGATAACGCGGTAAGTCTATGCGACAGCCCAACATCGGCGATCTTCCGTTACGACGGCGAGCTCGTGGATCTCGTCGCAACCCGCAACTGGCCGAGTGGGGCAATGCTTGAGACGCTGCGTGCGCGCTATCCCATGCTACCCGACCCGAAGCTGATGAGCGGACGTCCTCTGTTGTCGGGACGTACCGAGCACGAGGAGGACGCGCTTTCGGATCAAGAATACGAGAACGATGTTGCGCGGGCGGGCGGCTGGCGCCGCATGCTCGGCGTGCCCATCAAGCGCGGCGACACACTGCTGGGAACCTTCGTCGTAACCTGGCCGACTCCGGGCAGGACGCCTGAGCGACAGGTACAACTGCTCGAAACGTTCGCGGACCAAGCTGCGGTCGCGATCGAGAACATACGACTCTTCAACGAGACGAAGGAAGCGCTCGAGAGGCAGACCGCGACGGCCGAGATCCTGGAAGTCATCAGCCGGTCGCAGACGGACCTGCAGCCGGTTTTCGATACGATCGCTGCAAATGCGATGCGTCTCTGCGACGGCGACCAGGGAGTGGTGTTCACCTTCGATGGCGAGCTGATCCACAGGGGCAGCATCACCGCCATGACGCCAGAGGAGGAAGACGTCGCAAGCCGCGCATGGCCCTCGCCGGCCGATATGGGCACGGCCACAGGAAGGGCGATTCTCACGTGCTCGACCG
>QJXZ01000121.1 GCA_003248125.1 Gammaproteobacteria bacterium
CTCAGCACGTTGAAGGCGAAGTTCGCGAGCGTCGATCGGGTGAGGGACGTGCTCGACGACGAAGTGCTGCGTGCCCTGCACACGCTGCGTGGCAGTGCGGCAATGGCTGGCATCGATGCCGTTTCCCGCATCGCCGACCCCGCCTATCGCGTCGCGAGTCTGGCGCGCGACCAGCAGGCGAAGTCGACTCCCGATCTCATCGACTTCCTGCAGCAATCCGTGTTTGCGCTGGATCGCGTCACCGAAGCGCTACGCGACGGCGACACGCCCGATGAAGAGTTTGCGCTGTTCGAGAACGAGGCCGAGCGTCTTTCTGCCGAGCTCGAGGGCGGCCGTAGCACCTCGTCGCTGCTCGGCTTCGAAGGTATGCCGGTGCTGCTCGAGGCACACGAGTTCTTGAGCGGTTGGCACGCCGGTGCCATGAACCTCGCGGCGCTGTCGGACACCATGGTTGCGCTGCATGAACTGCGCAACGAAGCGCAGAGCCAATCGGTGCCGATGATGACGCGGTTGGCAGATGCGCTGATTGCGAGCTACGAACGGTTCGAAAGCCGTGCGCTGGATGGTGCCGCGCTGGCAGCTTTCGATGCTGCCCATGAAGCATTGCTCCGCATGTTCGACTGCATTGCGGCTGAACAAGCGCTCGCCGACCCGACGATGGTGATCGACGCGTTGCGGGGGTTGCCCGACGCGACCGAGGAGCCGTCTGAACCGATTGTCGAAGTACCGGAGGCGGTCGAAGAAACCCCCTTCTCGGTGGTGAACCACGAGGATTTCGTCGACTTGCCGTCGGTCGAGGAGATCGAGGCCAACGCCGCTCAGGAACCGCACGCGACCAAGCCACCCAAGCCGTCGGCGGAGCCGGCTGTGCCTGCGCCAGCGGCGCAATCCGATCAGACTGCTGGGCGCGTGGTCATGCTGCCGAGCGACGCAGACCCGGAGATTCTCGAGATCTTCTTCGAGGAGGCGGATGAGCTGCTCGAGACCGCCGACCATGCAATCCAGGCGATGCGTGAAGAGCCGGACAATCGTGTCCACCTGGAGACGCTGCTGCGGACGTTGCACACACTGAAAGGCGGCGCGCGCCTCGCGGGGTTGCTCGAACTCGGCGACGAGACCCATGGCTTCGAGTCGTTCGTGATCGCGGCTCAGGAAAGCGAGACGTTCGACGATGACTTCTTCGTGGGCACGCACGATCACTACGACGGTATCGCGGCGCACGTGTCCGGATTGAAACGCGCAGCCGGCGGTGCGGCGCCAGAGGAAGCTGAAACAGCGGCGCCAGTGGACCAACCGGCGCCCGTTGCGGCCAAGGAACCGCAGATAGCGCCGCCACGCGCGCCAACTCGGGTCGCGCCCGTCGAGGAGCTGCACGACACCGAAGAGAGTGCAGAAGACGGCGCGGAAGTCGTCGCGTTCAATCGCGACCGTGGTGCCGCGAACGCACCGGCCCGTGCGCAGGAGATGCGCGAGGTCGTGCGCGTTTCAGCGCCGCTACTCGAGCAGCTGGTGAATCTCGCTGGCGAAACGAGCATCGTGCGTTCGCGCATCGAGCAAGGAATCAACGACTTCGCCACTGCGCTCGACGAAATGGAAACCACGATCGAGCGCGTGCGCGAGCAGCTGCGCCGGCTCGAGATCGAGACCGAGACACAAGTGCTGTTCCGACACGAAGCCGAGCAAGGTCCGGACTACGACGAGTTCGACCCGCTGGAGATGGATCGCTACTCGCAGATGCAGCAGCTCGCACGCGGGCTCTCGGAGAGCGCCTCCGACATGCTCGACTTGAAAGAGACGCTGTCGTCCAAGTCGCGCGAGACCGAAACGTTGCTGTTGCAACAGGCACGTCTCAACACAGAGTTGCAAGAAGGCCTCATGCGCACGCGCATGGTGCCGTTCAATCGCTTGCTGCCGCGCCTGCGTAGAATCGTTAGGCAGGTAGCCAAGGATCTCGGCAAGGAGGTCGAGCTACACGCGTACAACGCCGAAGGCGAGCTCGACCGCAACGTGCTGGAGCGCATGGTCCCACCGCTGGAGCACATGCTCCGCAATGCCGTCGACCACGGCATCGAGCGCCCCGAGCTGCGGCGCAGCTACAGCAAACCTGCGATAGGACGCATCGACCTACGGCTGTCGCGTGAAGGTGCGGACGTAGTCATCGAGATTGCAGACGACGGTGGCGGCATCGACGTCGAAAGCGTACGCGCGAAGGCGATCGAACGCGGTTTGATGGCGAGTGATGCACGTCTGACCGACGATGAGATTCTGCAGTTCGTGCTTGCACCGGGATTCTCGACGGCGCGATCGGTGACGCAAATCTCCGGCCGCGGCGTGGGCATGGACGTGGTGCACAGTGCGGTCAAGCAGCTTGGCGGCAGCATCGCGATCATGTCGATGCCGGGCAAGGGCTCGCGGTTCACGATTCGACTGCCGTTCACGGTGTCTGTGAACCGTGCGCTCATGGTGTCGGTGGGTGAAGACCTGTATGCGGTACCGCTCAACACGATCGAGGGCATCGTGCGCGTGCCCGCGCGCGAGCTGGAGCGGCTCTATGCGCCGGACGCCGGTGGTTTCGAGTACGCCGGTGTGCCGTACCGTATTCGCTATCTCGGCAGCTTCCTCGGCCGTGCGTACACGCCTCAGCCCGAGCGTGGCTCGGTGCCAGTGGTGCTGGTCCGGTCCGGCGATCGCGCGATTGCCGTGCACGTCGATGGCGTGCAGGGCAGCCGCGAGATCGTAGTCAAGAGCTTGGGGCCGCAATTCGCCGGTGTCGGCGGCATCTCCGGCGCGACCATCCTGGGTGATGGCAGCGTGGTGGTCATCCTCGATCTGTTGGCGTTGATACGCACCCAGACCGCCACCATCAGCAGCGTCGCCGAGCCGGAAGTGCCGAAGGAGGACCGCCCGACTTGCGTCATGGTAGTCGACGACTCGGTGACGGTACGCAAGGTGACCTCGAGGTTGCTCGAGCGGCAGGGCATGGACGTGATAGTGGCGAAGGACGGTATCGAAGCGATTGCGCTGCTGCAAGAGCGTCGCCCCGACATCATGCTGCTCGACATCGAGATGCCTCGCATGGATGGTTTCGAGGTCGCGCGCCAAGTACGCCACGACAATCGCCTGGCGAAGCTGCCGATCATCATGATCACCTCGCGCACCGGCTCGAAACACAAGGAACGCGCGATGGCGCTCGGCGTCAATCGGTTCTTGGGTAAACCGTTCCAGGAAAGCGAATTGCTGGCCAGTATCGACGAGCTGGTGAGTTGAACGTGCCCGCCGTGGGTCACAGCTTCGGGGAAGTATGATGGCGGCCGTGGTCGCGGAAGATACAGACGAACTGGCATGTGTGCTCATCCCGTTGGCGGATGCGCATCTCTTGTTGCCGAGCGTGACGGTTGCGGAAATTCTGCCGTGGCGGCGAGTGCGCCGGACGCCTGAGATGCCGAACTGGTGCCTGGGCATGCTCGGCTGGCGTGGTGAGAATCTGCCAGTGGTGCAGTTCGAGCTGATCAATGGCGCCGGCGACAAGATTGCCGCGCGCAACGGCCGTTGTCTGGTGGTCATGAACCGCACGCGGCACCGCTCGGGGCGCGCGTTCTATGCGATTTCCGCGGCCGGTTTGCCGCGCATCGTGCATCTCACCGACGAGGACGTGGTCAACCTACCGGTGCGGCTGGGGCCCGCCGAGACGGCCAACGTACGCCTCGGCACCGAAGCCGCCGTCATCCCCAACCTGTCGTACATCGAGGAGTCGTTGCGGCAGATCGGCTGAAATCGGGGACAGTTTACCTATTTCCTACTCACAGGTTTGTCGCCAACAAGGCTCGCAGCAATGAGTGAGCAGCCGAAGAACCTGTGAGTAGGAAATAGGTAAACTGTCCCCGATTTAAGGGGCCTTCCAGCCCCAGCTCTGACGCAGGATTGCGAGTGCCGCGATCGGTGCGGTGTCGGCGCGCAGCACGTGGCTGCCCAATCCCATGGCACGAAAGCCATGGGCGAGTGCGTGATCGCGCTCGACCGTGGCGAAGCCGCCCTCGGGACCGACCAGCACCAACGTATCCGATTCCGGCAGCGGCGAATCGAGGCTCGCGGCACCGGGATCGAGCAGCAGCCGTTCGCCTTGGGCGGCAGCCACTAGCGCGGCCAGTGGTTCCGGTGGATGCAGGTGCGGCAGCCACAGGCGTTCGCACTGCTCGGCTGCGGCCACGGCGACGTTCTGCCAATGCACCATACGACGCGCGATGCGGCCGTCATCCAAACTCACTTCGGTGCGTGACGTCGTCACCAAGCGGATGTCGGTGACACCGAGTTCGGTCGCCTTCTGCAGCACGAAGTCCAGTCGATCACCCTTGATGAGAGACTGGGCGAGGGTGAGTGTGAA
>QJXZ01000278.1 GCA_003248125.1 Gammaproteobacteria bacterium
TTGGGTTGGGGCGTCGTGATCGATCGCTCGGAGCTGCAGGAAGCGCGCGACGGTATGGAAACGACGCTGACGACCGGCGCGACCACCAACGTTCTGCTTGGCGAAGTGATGCCGGTGCGCGACTTCCCCAATTCGGAAGTGACCGAAATCGGTGCCTACGTCCACGACGAGATCTCGTTCGGACGCTGGGCGGTGATCCCCGCATTGCGCATCGATTGGTACGACCTCAATGCCAAGGCGGATGCAATCTATCGCGAAGACAATCCGGCGGCGGCGCCCGTCGACGTCGATGAATTCGAGCTCTCACCGAAGCTGGGCGTGCGGTTCGCGGTGAACGAAACAACCGCGCTGTTCGGTCAATATGCGCACGGCTTTCGTGCCCCGCCGTTCGAGGATGCGAACATCGGTCTCGACATTCCCCGTTTCAACATTCGCGCAATCCCGAACCCCGATCTCCGGGCGGAATCATCGGACGGCATCGAGCTCGGCATCCGACACCGGGGCGATCGTTCGCGGAGTAGTTTTGCGGTGTTCGGCGCGACCTACGACGACTTCATCGAGACCAAGGTGAATCTCGGGCCGGATCCGGATACTGGGGTCATTCTGTTCCAGTCACGCAACATCGATGAGGCGCGGGTGTACGGCGTGGAGTTCGAGTCCGAGCTCGATGCGACTGATACGCTCAGCGTCGGTCTGGCTGCGAATTGGACGCGCGGCGAAAACCGCGCAGACCACGAACCCCTCAATACGGTCGATCCGGCGGAATTGGTGGCGCGCCTCGATTGGCGCGCACGCGAATGGCTGCGCTTGCAATGGATCACGACCGCAGTGGCCGCGCAGGATCGAGTCGACGAGTCGTCGGCGAACCTCGTCGAGACCTCGTCATTCACCACCAGCGACGTGCTTGCACACCTCTCGTTCGACGTCGGTCGTCTTCGGGATGTACGCATGGATATCGGTTTGTTCAACGTGTTCGATAAGACTTATTGGCGGTGGTCTTCGGTGCGTAATCGTTTGCAAGGGGACCCTCTAATCGGAACGCTGTCGGCGCCGGGGCGTTATGCGTCGGCGTCGCTGCGTGTGTCGCTGTGAGGATGCCGTCGGATTCAAGCTGCTAGGGAGATGCTCATGAAGATCAGGGTTGGAAGGCGTGCGGTAGTTGCGCTCGCGATGGCGGTTGCCATGACGGGAGCACATGCCGCACCGGCCGTGCACGCAGCTGAAGTGGTGCAAGGCGCAGCGAAGGCGCGGCTCGACGAGGGTGGCAAGGTCTTCGCGGACTACTGTCAGGCCTGCCATCAGGCGAACGGTCAGGGATTGGCGGGTGCGTTTCCTCCGCTTGCGGGTTCGGATTATTTGCTGGCAGACGGTAAGCGCGGCGTGCGCGCTGTGATCGAGGGCGTGACCGGCGAGCTGGTAGTGAACGGCAAGAAGTACAACTCCGTCATGCCGCACCTCAACTATCTGACCGATGAGCAAGTCGCCGACGTGGTGACCTACGTGCTCAATTCCTGGGGCAACGATGGTGGTGTGATCGTTCCGGAACAGGTCGCGGAAGTGCGGACACAGGTGACCGGTGTCGCGACTGGCGGCTTGCATCCGGGCCAAGCCGAGGCGGGCATGCGTTACGGTGGTGCGCCGAGCGCACTCGCCGGGGTGGAAACGGAAGCGATGGTCACGACCGAGGGCCCCGCCATGTCACTCGACGAGTTCTCTCGCGCCACCCAGGTGTACTTCGAGCGCTGCGCGGGATGTCATGGCGTGCTGCGCAAGGGTGCAACCGGCAAGCCGCTGACGACAGAAATCACTCGCGAGAAAGGCACGCAGTACCTGAAGACGATGATCACCTACGGTTCGCCCGCCGGCATGCCGAATTGGGGGTCTTCGGGTGAGTTGATCGAATCCGACATCGACGTTCTGTCGCGCTTCCTGCAGCACCCGCCGCCGACCCCACCCGAGTTCGGCATGCCCGAAATGAAGGCGACGTGGAAAGTGCACGTGCCGAAGGACCAACGTCCAACCAAGCCGCAGCACAAGTACGACGTAGACAACATGTTTTCGGTGACGCTACGCGACTCTGGCGAAGTCGCCATCATCGATGGCAACTCCAAGAAGATCGTGAACATCATAAAAACCGGCTACGCGGTGCACATTTCGCGATTGTCGGCATCCGGACGCTATGTCTACACGATCGGCCGCGATGCGAAGATCAACATGATCGATCTGTACATGAATCCACCGCAGACGGTGGCGGAGATCCGCGTCGGACTCGAGGCACGCAGCGTCGAAACGTCGAAGTACAAGGGCTTCGAAGACAAGTTTGCGATTGCCGGCGCCTATTGGCCGCCGCAGTACGTGTTGATGGACGGCGCCGATCTCGAGCCGCTGAAGATCGTTTCGACCCGCGGCATGACGGTCGATACGCAGGAGTACCATCCGGAGCCTCGTGTCGCGGCAATCGTCGCGAGCCACGAGCATCCCGAATTCATCGTCAACGTCAAGGAAACGGGTCAGATCCTGCTCGTGAACTACGAAGACATCAACAACCTCAAGGTCACGACGATCGAAGCCGCGCGTTTTCTGCACGATGGTGGTTGGGACAGTGAACAGCGCTACTTCCTGACCGCGGCCAATCAGTCGAACAAGATCGCCGTGGTCGACTCGCGGGAGCAGAAGCTCGCTGCATTGACCGACGTCAAGACGATCCCGCACCCCGGACGTGGTGCCAATCTCAAGGACCCCGTGTACGGACCGGTGTGGGTAACGAGCGCATTGGGTGATGCCAACATCTCGTTCCTCGGTACCGACCCGGAGGACTACGCTCAGTACGCGTGGAAGACCGTGCGGGTGCTGCAGGGGCAAGGCGGCGGCTCTCTGTTCGTGAAGAGTCACCCCAACTCGCGCAATCTTTGGGTGGATACGCCGCTCAATCCCGATCCGGCGGTGAGCCAATCGGTGGCCGTGTTCAACGTCGACGATCTCGACGCCGGCTACGAGGTGCTGCCAATCGCAGCCTGGGCGAAAGTCGGTGACGGTGCCAAGCGAGTGGTGCACCCGGAGTACAACAAGAACGGCGATGAGGTGTGGTTCTCGGTGTGGAGTGGTCAGGCCGATCAGTCGGCGATCGTCGTGGTCGACGACAAGACCCGCAAGCTGAAAGCCGTGATCAAGGACAAGCGTTTGATCACCCCAACCGGCAAATTCAACGTCTACAACACCGTCCACGACATCTATTGATGTCGCTGGGGAGCCCACCCCCTGGGTGGGCTCCTTTCTTTCGATGGCGGGCCTGCCCGCGATCAGCCTCGTGTCTGCAACTTAGCCGCGACCAAGCCGCCTACACAGCCCACGGCAACACCGGTGAAGTGAGCCGCAGTCGCGACCTGCACGCCGATCAGTTCGGCCGTGCCGGGGCTACCGCCGAACATGGCTTCGCCGACGACTTTCAGCCACAAGCCCGCGAGCAGGACGGCCGCCCACGTGTTGCGCGCAGCGGCCAAGGACATCAAAGGGGCGGCGAACAGCGCGTGCAGGACGCCTGAGAAGCCCACGTACGTGTCCGGCCAGCCGCGCGCTGCAAGCACGACATCGATGGCGAACACGCTGGCGGTCGCGATCACGAGCCACGTGCGGGCAGACAGCGTACCGGCAAAGCCGATTGCGACCACGACGATGCCCGCGCCATTCGTCGCCGCATGCCAGCCGTTGCTGTGCACGAGATGGCCCGTAACGAGGCGCCACCACTGACCGTCCGCGATCGACGCTCGTTGCCACGCGAGCGCATCGAGCTGCCCGGCACCGAGTAGGCTCGAGGCCGCCACGAATAGAAATATCGACCCGAAGATCACGACTTGCGCGCTCGGCGTGGCGGACCTCAGCGCCGTCGTCGTCGCCACACCAACAACCCGGCCGCGACCGCCACGAGCCACACGTCCATTGCGCCCCCGCCATCACGGCTCGCGACCGTTGCCACCCCCTCGGTCTTGATTCGCTCGCGAAACACGTCGAGCTCGGTGGCCAGATTGCCGGTCATGTCGTCCATCGCGAGCATGAAGCTGTTGTCACGCTGCTTGCGCAACTCCTCTGGGCTGTTCACCAGCGTCGACGATTCCTTGAGCGTATTGGAGCCGGGTGCGCGGAACAGCAAGCGGTGTGTCTTGATGTCGAACACGGCCGTATCGACGAGCGTTTGCACGTCGTGTTGGCTGCCTTTGATGAAATAGGCGCCGACGATCGTCCAGTACAGAATGGATGCCTTCGTATCTTCCGAGATCGCCACTTGGTCGTAGGAAACCAGTGCGATCGCGTCGAGGTTGTAGAGCCGTGCCACCTGATCGATGGCGGCAAAGCCGCTGCTGCCGCGCAGATACGTTTCGGGAATCACCTCGATCGCCGAGATGAAGTCGCGATCGATGAACTGGGCCTTCGCGCGCTCGAGTAGTTCGCGCTTGCGTGCTTCGGAGAGCGTAGCGTCGTGGTGTCGTGACGGCACGAACGCGATGCCCGCGCGTACCGGCAGGAGGAGATGTGGCACGCCCGCTTGTGGCGGTGGTTCCTCGCCGCCCGGGTACAAGAACTCGACGAGGCTGCTCGAAGTGCCTTGCCGCGGCGACGTCCAGAGCCAGGTGCAGCCGGACAGTAGAATGGCGGTGGTGATGACAATCGAAAACCGAAGCATGCGCAATCGATCCGCGTGGATGTACCCAGCGAGCCTACGCCGACGCGACCGCGCTTCGCAATCGAGCTATCATGGCCGCGCCGTGCTTGCACGGTATCCGAGTCAAATCCACGTCCAACCGTCGAGGAGTCGCCGTGGCGACACCGTTGCGGCGTCTATTGCCGTATCACCAGCGCTACCGAACGCCCTTCTGGGCGGGGATGGGAGGATTGCTGGTTGCGCGACTATTCGAGGCGGCGATTCCGTTGTTCCTGCGCGACGGAATCGATTTGATCGTCGCCGGTGGCACCAGCATCGACGCAGGTGCATCGACACTCGAATCCGCACACGCCGCGCTCGTCTGGCCTGCCATCGCGATCGTGTTGTGCGTGATGGCGCGATTCGCGTGCATCGTGTTCGCGCGGCGAGCCATCCGTCGCATCGGCATCGCGGTCGCCTACGATCTGCGCAAGCGCGTGTATGGTCACTTGCAGCGGCAAGGGCCGGCGTTCTTCGCCCGGCACCCGACTGGCGACCTGATGGCGCGCGCCATCAACGACATCAATCTCGTGCGCCAGTTGGTCGGCATGGGCTTGCGCACGATCCTCGTCATCGTCTTCTCCGCCGTCGTCGGCTTCTCCGCCATGATGTGGCTGGCGCCCCAGTTGACAGTGATGCTCTTGCTGCCCTTGCCGATCATCGCGGCGCTCGGCTGGGTGCTGTCGCGACGCGTGTTCGGTCAGTCGCTGGCGGTGCAGGAAGGTTTTGCAACGCTGTCGGAGCAGGTGCAGGAGAATTTGAATGGCATCCGCACCGTACAAGCGCTGGTGCAGGAGAATTACGAGATTGCACGCTTCGATCGCGTCAATGAGTCCTACGCCGAACGCTTCTTCCGTCTGACCCGCACCAACTCGATCATCCAAGGTGTCATGCCTTGGCTAGGTGCAGTTGCTACGGTCATCATTCTCGGCTTCGGTGGCTCGCTCGTGCTGTCGGGTGAAATGTCGGTCGGCACCTTCACCGCTTTCTTCACATACGTGTCGATGGTGCTCTGGCCGGTGCGGCAGGCCGGGCAGATGGTGACCCTTTGGCAGCAGGGCGCCTCGGGATGCGAACGGCTCTTCGAGGTGCTCGATCATGCGCCGGAGATCGAGGACACCCCTTCGTCGACCGCACCGCCAACCATTGTGGGACAAATCTCGTTCGAGGGCTTGCGGTATCGCTATCCGGGTACGCGTGCAGAAGTGTTGAAGGGCATCGATCTCGAGATCGGCGCCGGTGAGACCATCGCCGTGCTCGGCCGCGTCGGTGTCGGCAAGACCACATTGTTGAAATGCATGGTACGGCTGCTCGATCCACCGCCCGGCTCGATACGGTTCGACGGTGTCGACGTCCGGTGCTTTCCCCTTGCACAACTGCGGCATCAGGTCGTGCTAGTACCGCAAGATCCCTTTCTGTTCGCCGATGTGCTGAGGCACAACCTGTCCTACGACGATCCCGAACGCGACGATGCGCTCATATGGAGTGCTGCCGAGGATGCCGATCTGCGTGACACGATTCTGGCCTTCGCGGATGCGCTGGAAACGCACGTCGGCGAGCGTGGCGTCACCCTGTCCGGAGGACAAAAGCAGCGATCTGCATTGACACGCGGCCTCATTCGCGGCGCACCGGTGCTGATCCTCGACGACTGTTTCTCGAGCGTCGACACGCAGACCGAGGAACGGATTTTGAAGCGGCTCCGTGCAGTACGCCGCGGCATGACCACCCTGTTGGTCTCGCACCGCGTGTCGACCGCGCGCCATGCCGATCGCATCATCGTGCTCGCCGATGGCCGGGTCGCCGAGACCGGCACGCACGAGCAACTGCTCGCCATGGACGGCTGGTATGCCGAACTCGATCGCATACAGCGGCGCAAGAGCCGATTGCTCGATGCGCTCGCGAAGGAGAGCGCATGACGGCCCTGCGGCGCGATTATTCGGTATTCGATGCGGAACTCGCGGGCAGGAGCTTCGATGCGCGCGTGGTCGGCCGTTTGTTCCGCTGGCTGGCACCCCATTGGCGTACGGCGCTCACGAGCGGCATCTTGGTATTGATTGCGTCGGTGCTCGCGATCCTCATGCCGGTGGTCGTCACCAGAGTGGTGATCGACGGCCTGCTCCTTGCCGACCAACCGGTGCTGCTGCCCGACTTTGGCATGAATGCGCTAGCGCGCCTGCTTGCGTCGGGCACCGGTTTGTCCGTGCTGGCGGCTGCGTGCCTGCTGTACATGCTGCTCACCACGGCCTGGGCGGTGAGTGCCCATTTTCATCGTGTGTATCTCGCGCGCTCGGTACTCGGGGCGCTCAAGGATCTGCGCCACGATCTGTTCGCGCATCTCGAAACCCGCCCGGCTGCCTTCTACGATCACGTCGCGGTCGGCCGCGTGATGACGCGCGTGACCAACGATGTGGAAGTGCTGTTCCAGCTGCTGTCTGGCTTCGGGGTGCTGATCGGCGAGTTCGTACCGTTCTTCGTCGCTCTCGCGATCATGCTCGCGCTCGACGTGCAGCTGACCGGCGTGCTCATGCTCGCGATTCCGATCGTTGCCGTTGCCACCTACCTCTTCCGTCGAGCCACGCGAACGGTTTACCGAGCGATCCGGCAGAGTATTTCAGCGCTCAACCAGAACCTGCAAGAGAACCTCGCAGGAGTGCAGGTGGTGCAGCTCAATCTTCGTGAGGCACGAAATTTGGCGCGATACACGGAGATCAATCGCGAAAACCGTCGTGAGGAGAATCGCGCGGTCGAGCTCGAGACGTTCTATGGTGCCTTCGTCGACAGCCTGGCATCGGCGGCGACGGGCGTCATCCTGTGGCTCGGCGGCGGCGCTGTGCTGCAAGAGTCCATCTCGCTTGGCAGCATGGTGTTGTTCACGCAGTTCGTCGACATGCTGTTTCGGCCAATCGTCGCCGTGGGCGAGCAGTACAACGTGCTGTTTCGCGCGATGGCGAGTGCGGAGCGTATCTTTCAGGCGCTCGATTGGGACGAGCGCGTGCATGAACCGGCGGCACCGGCGCCGTTGCCAGAGCGGCTGGCCGGCGCGGTCGAAGCCCGCAATCTTTGCTTCTCGTATCCGGGTGGGCCGCTGGTGCTGAACCGAGTGTCGTTTCGTATCGAGCCGGGCGAGAAGCTCGCCATTGTCGGTGCCACCGGTTCCGGCAAGAGCACGATCGTTCGCTTGCTGGCGCGCTTCTACAACTTTGCGTCGGGACAGCTCTATTTGGACGGTATCGACGTGACTGCGATCCCAACTGCAGAGCTGCGACGTCGTATCGGTATCGTGCTGCAGGACTTCCACGTCTTTTCGGGTAGCGTCGCCGACAATATCAGCCTCGGCAACCCCGGTATCTCGCGTGAGAAGGTGGAGCGCTCCGCCGAGCTGGTGCATGCCGATGCGTTCATCGCGCAGCTGCCGGGCGGGTACGACGAGCCGCTCTTGGAGCGAGGCCAAAACCTCTCCCAGGGCCAGCGTCAGCTGCTCGCGTTCGCCCGCGTGCTGGCCGCCGATCCGGAAATCCTCGTGCTCGACGAGGCGACCGCCAGCATCGATACGGAGACCGAGCTGATCATCCAGGATGCGCTGAAGGTGCTGACCGCCGGTCGGACGTCGATCATCATCGCCCATCGACTACAGACCATTCAGGAATGCGACCGGGTGCTGGTGCTCGGTCATGGCGAGGTGAAAGAGACCGGTAGCCACGACGAACTGCTTGCCAAGGGTGGCATCTACCGGACGCTCTACGAGTTGCAGTTCCAGGACGTTTGAAGGCGGCCCGGGATTGTCGTGACCCGATTTCTAATTCTCGCCTCATTCTTGGCTTGCGCTGGCCGCTTTCGCAGCCGACATTGGTCGAGGATTAGGGCGAGGCATTCGGATGTCGAGCGCAGGTCACGTACTCGCTGTGGAAGACAACGAGCTGACGGCGGGGCTATTGATCAGATGCCTGACCGAGGCCGGCTACGAGGTCGATGTGGTCGATCGCGGCGGGGTGGCGCTCACGCGGCTGGCCGGCGCCAACTACGATGCGGTATTGCTCGATTTGAGCCTCCCGGACACCGACGGCGTGGCCTTGTGCCGCGCGATGCGCCGGCGTGGTGACGTCACACCACTCATGATGCTGTCGGCTAGAGACACCCTCGACGACCGGGTCGAGGGGTTGCGCAGTGGTGCCGACGACTACCTCACCAAACCCTTCAAGACCATCGAGCTCGAAGCGCGTCTGGCTGCGCTCATTCGGCGCGGCAAGTGGTCGCGCCAATCGCAGGATGTGCTGCGGCTCGGCCCGCTGGTGATGGAGGTGAAGCCCCGCCGCGTGACCTTGGGCGAGACGTTGCTGACGCTCACCCCGAAGGAGTTCGCGCTGCTCGAGTTCCTGCTTCGTAACCCTGGTGCGGTGTTTTCCGCCGATGAGTTGCACGATCGCCTCTGGGGTGGACCACGCCCGCAGACCAACGTCGTGCAGGTGGCGTTGCACCAGTTGCGCAACAAGCTCAAGTGCGGCGAAGACCAGATTGCCATCGAGACGATCCGGGGCTTCGGCTACCGATTGAGCGAGCGGAGTGCGAGCGCGGCCGCCAACGATCGCTGAACCGCCACCGGACCTGCGCCCGACATCCGATCCTGCCTATCATTGCGCGCATGTGGAAATCGATCGTCTCCGTCGCTTGCATCCTTGCGTTGTGCGCTTGTCGCGAGCCGCTGCCACCTCAACCGAGCGAAGTCAGCACCGCGCCGGCGGCGATCGAGCGGGTGCCCTTGCCTGATGCTGATCGCGATGGTGTGGCGGATGTGCTGGATCGCTGTGCCGACACGCTGGCCGGCGTCGTAGTCGATGGCGACGGCTGCGAACCCGACGGCGATGGCGATGGCGTGCCCGACCGTACCGACCGCTGCGCCGACTCACCACCAGGCGAAGCGGTCGATGCCAGCGGCTGCCGACCCCGTTTGACCGCGGCGCGGACCTTTATGCTGGCAGTCGACTTTGCGAGTGGCTCGGCAGTCGTTGTGGGGGATGCCCGCGCCGCGCTCGCGCCCGTCGTTCAACTGCTCGAGCAGTATCCGGAAGCGTCGGTCACGGTCGAAGGTCACACCGACGACCGCGGCAGTGCGCGCCGCAATCGGGAGGTTTCCGCGGCGCGCGCCCAGGCCGTTGCCACGGAACTCGGGCGCCTCGGCATTTCTGCAGCACGAGTCACTGCAATTGGCCACGGACCGTCGAAACCGATCGCGTCCAACGCCACACCTGAGGGGCGTGCTGTGAATCGCCGCGTTGTTGCGATCGTGATGCCAGCGGGCTGAGCAGTACGCCTACTCGCCGATACGCCCCGTGGCCTCTTCCCACGCGCGACCAAGCACGAATTCGCGGTTCTGCGCGGTCACCAGTGGAATCTCGATCGGCTCGTAGCCAGCGTCGGCATGGAGGGCGCCGCTCGCCATGGTCTCGGCTTTGGTCTTGCCGTTCATCGCCGCGTTCGCGGCTACGGCCGCCAGTTCGCGGATGAACGCCTGAAATTGCCTTAGCCCGGCGGCATCGGACAACTCTCCGTGCCCGGGCATGACGTGCTCGAAGTCGAGGGTGAATACCGCATCGAGGGTGTCACCCCACTCCGCCACGCTGCCGCCTGCTTCGAGGTCGATGTTGGGATAGCGACGATTGAAATACAGATCACCGAGGTGGATGGCCCGATCTTCGACAAATAGAACAACGAGGTCGCCGTCGGTGTGACCGCGGCCCGGATGTACAAGGCGGATCGTCTTGTCGCCGAAAGTAATGGTTTCTTCGCCTTCGAAAGTCTGATTCGGCATCAACGCGGCAGCGTCGCCTTCCCAATACGCCGCGTCTTTGTCGTGCAGGTGATCTAGCGTGCGCGTGGTCGCCACAACCATGACGCCGGCAGGAAATCCTGGATTACCGTGCGTGTGGTCGGCGTGATAGTGGGTATTGATTATCGCGACGACCGGCTCACCCGTGATCGACTCGGCCAGTTCCCGGACACGCTCGCCTTGCAGCTTGAAGGTCATACTGTCGATGATCACCGTGCCCACACCGGTTGCAAGCACGCCGACGTTGCCGCCGAGTCCAGTGATCATCTGTACGTCGTCGGTGACCGGTACGACCTCCAGCGATCGGACCTGCACGAGCACCCAGGCCGCGACACCTGCCGCCAGCAGCACGACGGCACCGAGTAGTCCGAGCAGCAGTCTGCGCATGTTCATCCCCTCACGAATCGCGCTGGCGAATCGTCACGAGTTGGCGATGTCGACGTACACGGGCGCGTGATCGGAAGCCGTGAAGCCATCCTGTTTCTTGCGGAAGTCGCGATCGATCTCGGCACTTTCCACTTGCGGCGCGAGCGCGCGCGAACCAAGCACCAAGTCGATGCGTAGCCCCTGACCCCTGTGGAATGCGCCACCGCGGTAGTCCCACCACGAGTAGGCGCGGCGATCGGGGTGCTTCGCGCGGTAGAGATCGATCCAGCCGAGCGCGCCGAGCCGATCGAACCTCGCGCGCTCGGCCGGGGAGTGGAATATGTGATCGCCGCAGTCGTCGAGCCACGAGTCGAGCGCCGCCGGCACGATGTTGAAATCGCCGCAGAGCACCGCCCGGTCTGCGGCGGGCGCGCTTTGCCAGTACGCCGCGAGGGCATCAAACCAGTCGAGTTTGCGTGCATAGTCGTCGTGGTCGATGTCCTTGCCGTTCGGGCAATACACGGTCGTGAAGTCGATGTTTCCTACGGACACGCGCAGCAGCCGTGCCCCCAGTTCGGCTTGACCGGGTAGTCCGCGCATCACCACTTCGGCCGGCTCGCGGCTCAGTACGGCGACGCCATTCCAGGCCTTCTGCCCGTGCGTGACGACGTGATAGCCACGCGCGCTGAACGCGTCCGTGGGAAATTCTTCGTCGGTGATCTTGAGTTCCTGGAGGCCGACAATGTCGGGACGCCGGGCATCGAGCCACAGCATCATGTAGTCGAGCCGTGCGCGAAGCCCGTTGACGTTCCAAGTTGCAATGCGCATCAGTTGCCTCCGTTTGGCGCCAGCACCGAAAAGCCGTCGAACCGGTATTCGCGGACGCCGTCGGCAACGTCGTATGACACGGTGCCGTCGATGATCGCATCGAAGGCGGCCGCCATGCGAACCAGCTCGGGGCGCGGTAGGGCATCCGCCCAACGCGGTGCGCCGCTACCGCGGTTCTCGATTCGTGCTGGCTCGTCGGTGCAGCCGGCGGCGATCAGCAACAGCACAATCGCTATCTGTCTCATGCCGGCAATGGTTGCTAGTCTCGTCAGTCGCTGCAAGCCGGATGGCGATGGATATGAGCTACGAATGGCACGATCTACTCGGTAACGTCGGTGTCGTCGTCGTGCTCGGTACATACGTCGCGCTGCAGATCGGCCGGCTCGACCCGCGCCGCATGGGCTACTCCGCGCTGAACGCGCTGGGTGCGGGCCTCATAACGGTATCGTTGTCGTTCGAGTTCAATCTCTCGGCGTTCGTCGTCGAAGTGGCGTGGGTGGCCGTCAGCGTGTACGGCATGGTGCGCGCGCGCAGCGCGTTCAGCGGCCCTTGAACGCGGGTGGCCGCTTGTCGACGAACGCCTTTGCGGCAGCCTTGTGATCTTCGGTCATGAACGTGCGGATCATGTGCATGGCTTCGAGATCGAGCACTTCGTGAAGGGAGCCGCGCTGTGCGGCATTCAAGTTCTTCTTCATGTACCCGATTGCAACGGTGGGCAGGCTCGCCAGATAGTGCGCGTACGAACGTGCGGCGCCTTCGAGTTCGCGGGCTGCCACGGCCTTGTTGACGATGCCGAGTGCGAGCGCGTCGCGACCGGAGATGACGTCGGCAGTGAAGTACAGCTCGCGCGCCTTTGCGGCGCCAACCAGCTGGGTCAGGAAATACGAACCGCCGTAGTCGCCAGCCAACCCGACTTTCGCGAACGCGGTGGTCAACTTCGCTTCTTCCGCGGCGATACGCAGGTCGCATGCGAGCGCGAGCGATAGCCCAGCACCCGCGGCCGGACCGGGAATTACGGCGAGCGTGGGCTTCGGCATCTCGGCGAGCCAGCGCGACAGCTCCATCCCACTGCGCAGGCCGTGTACGCGAGCTTCGAGGTTGAATTCGCCACCACCGGCTGCCGCCTGGTTGGCGAATCCCTTCACATCGCCACCTGCACAGAATGCGCCGCCCGCGCCGGTGAGCACCACACATCGCACCGTTTGATCGGCTGCCAAACGCGGCAGCGCGTCGCGCATGGCATCCATCATTTCGCCGGACATCGCGTTGCGGGCTTGGGGGCGATTCATGGTGAGGGTGACGACCGCTTCGTCACGGGTCTCGATGAGGTGTGCGGTCATTGCTCGATTCCTTCGAAGAGTGCGTCTATGCCAGTGCCTTGCATGACAGCTGCGGCGGTGTCACGGTCGCCGGGCGACAGCCCGCGCCATTGCTCGCGGAGCCATGCAAGGCACTTGCCTTGATAGGGGAACGGCGGTTGCACCCACGGTCTGCCGTCGATGGTCGTCTGCACTTCCGCCGCCTCGCTCGCCAAGGCGCGGGCGTTCGCCAACAGGAACGGTGCGTAGACACGGCCGATCTCGGTGAGCAGCGCGCCGAGGTGCGCTTTCAATTTGTCGCGGTCGAGGAATCCGTCATCAGCCACCTCGAGCCCGGACAGATCGTCCATCACGTCCACCCATGCGAACACCCTTGGTGCTCGCGCGAGCGTCAGTGCCATCGGCGTCGGATCGAATTTCGCGAGCTGAGTGAGTTGTGCATACACGCCGAAGTCGGACGCGCCGGGACGAGCACCCATCACGAACGGCTGCGATTCGAGCAGCGCACGGAAGATATCGAGAAAGCGGACGTAGCTCGCTTCGATGACTGGTGCCGTAGTTGCGTTGCTGCCGACCACGTACAGGCGGCCGATCTGCCGCTCTTGAATGAATGCCTTCATCTTGTTCAGCTGCGCTTCGGGCGCGGAGACGCCACGCCAGCGCGGAAGTATCTCGCCCGCCTTGTCGATGTCGGCCTGATACTGCCAGCGATAGTGGAACATGGCTTTGGTGAGCCACTCGTCCGCGTAGTCCTCGATCAGGTAGTCGAAGAATGCGACCACGGGGTCGGTCGGCACCACGCGGCGATCCGCGAACGCGCGTTCGAAGCGGCGGATCAGCGGCGTGGAATCGACCACCGCTTCGACTTCGCCCGCTTCGTTCGGCAGGTAGAACGTTGGGAGCAGCGCCACTTTCGGCCGCGGGCGGTTCGGCGCCGTCTCCGGCGCACCCACGATGAAGCGATGCGGAATACGCCGAAATCGCAACAGCGCCAGCATCTTGCGCGTGTACGGCGAGCCCGGTGCGCCCATGAATTCGAGCGGTGTGGTGAGTGTCATGACTACCCCCAGAACGGCGGCATTATGCCGCAGCCGATGCCTCAGCGCCCCGGAGCAACGAA
>QJXZ01000234.1 GCA_003248125.1 Gammaproteobacteria bacterium
GCCACTGCCGAGCGACAGCCGGTGGTTCTCGGGGAACGCGCTCTTGCCCTCGATCGAGGTGGTAACGGGAATGTTCCACTCTTCGGCCAGCGCTTGCAGGGGGCCCCATGCCTTCGCGTAGTGCACACCCTGTCCGGCGTAGATCACCGGATTCTTCGCTCGCGCGAGCACACGCGCCGCTTCGTCGACTGCGGCCGGGTCCGGCGCGGTGCGCGCCTTGAAGCTCGGCACATACACCCAATCGTCGGGCACGTCTTCGCCGAATACGTCCATTGGTACTTCGATCAGTACCGGGCCGGGTCGGCCATTGCGCAATTGGAAAAACGCGCGCCGCAGCACTTCTGGCACCGCGCGTCCCATCGTCAGCGGCTCGGCCCACTTCGTGATGTGGCGCATGTTCTGCGTCGAGTTGAAGTTCGGATAGTAGTGGGCGAGCCGGCGCGGATAGCCCGCGGGTATGACGAGCAGCGGCACCGACTCGGAAAAAGCCTGCGCGACGCCGCCAAACGCGTTTTCCGCACCCGGGCCGTGTTGCATGCAAAACACACCGAGCTTGTCACCCGAAGAGACACGCGAATAGGCATCGGCCATGTGTAGGCCTACGCGTTCCTGCCGGACGATAATGGTGCGAATGTCCTCGGCAGCCGCCGCTTCGATCAACGGGTTGACGGGATAGGCGAAGAGGATATCGACCCCCTCAGCCTTCATGGCCTTGGCAATTGCGGTGACGACTTTCATGTTTCTTTCCCGGGCAAGCCCGCTCCTTCGATTGCTGGGGATTTGCGGGCAAGCCCGCTCCCACAAACTTGGCTGGTCGTGGCCAGGTCCGCTCCTACGACGAAATTGTTCAGCGACTAGCGGCCCGTGAACACCGGCTCACGCTTCTCGACGAATGCCTTGGCCGCCTCGCGATGATCGTGCGTCTGGCCGCAGTGCACGTGATGCGTCGCCTCGAGGTCGAGACAATCGTCGGCATCGCCGTGCATGGCACGATTCAAATTCTCCTTCATGTAGCGATACGCCACCGTAGGACCACGCGCAATGCGCAATGCAATCTCGCGCGTCTTGGCAGCGAGCTCATCGGGATCGCACACCCAGTTGGTCAGCCCTAGCCGCAATGCTTCCTCCGCGCTCACGCGGTCGGACAGGTAGTACAGCTCGCGCGCCTTCGCCGAGCCGACCAATTGGGTCATGAAATAGGTGCCGCCGTAGTCGCCCGAAAACCCGACACGCGCAAACGCCGTCGTGAGTATCGCGCTCTTCGCCATGATGCGCATATCGCACGCGAGCGCCAGCGACAAGCCTGCACCCGCCGCCGCACCCGGCAACGAAGCAATCGTAGGCTTGGGCATTTTGAACAGCTTCCCGGCGGTCGCACGTTGGTTGACACGCTGCCGATGAATTGCACTATCAATCGTGTTGTCGCCGACCGTGCCGTCGCCACGTGAGGCCATGCCCTTGACGTCGCCGCCCGCGCAGAAACCTTTACCGGCACCGGTCAACACCAGGCACTTCACGCCCGAATCGAGCTCCGCTTTTGCGAGTTGATCGGCGAGCGCCGCGGTCATCGGCCCCGACATTGCATTGCGCGCCTCGGGGCGATTGAGCGTCAACGTCAACACGCCTTCGTCGAGCGACGCAAGCAGATCGTCTGTACCCGTGTCTATTTGCTTGGCTGCCATCTTCGTCCTCCCAGAGTCTTCTAGCGACCTTTCCACTGTGGTGCACGCTTTTCCGCGAACGCCTTCGGGCCTTCGACGAAGTCTTCGCTCTTCACCAGCGCCTGCACCGATTCGTACTTCGCCTCCATCGACTCGCGCAACCCGACATCGACGCTGCGATACACCACGTCCTTGCTCGCCCGCACCGACAGCGGCGAGCACGCGATGATCTGTTTCGCCCAGTCGAGCGTGCGCTCCATCAATTGATCGTGCGGTACCACGTCGTTGACGAAGCCAAGCTCCTTGCCTTCTTCGGCGCCGACGTGGCGGCCGGTCAATATCATGCCTAGCGCGCGTTTTACGCCGATTTGCCGTGGCAGACGATTCAAACCGCCGGCCAGCGCGGCCAATCCCACCTTCGGCTCAGGCAACGCAAACACCGCGCGATCGGATGCAATGATGAGATCGCAGGCGAGCGCTATCTCGAAGCCGCCGCCCATGGCAACACCGTTCACCGCTGCGATCACGGGTTTCGTGAGATCCCAGCGTGACGTGAGCCCGCCAAAACCGCGCGGCGTGGGTTCGCGTTTGCCCCCCTCGGCCTGGTAGCGCAGATCGTTGCCGGCGCTGAAACCACGGCCTTCGCCGGTGACGATGGCCACCCAGGCGTCGTCGTCGGCGGCAAACTCGTCGAATACACGGCCGAGTTCGGCGTTCGCCGGTGGGTGCAGCGCATTGAGCCGCTCCGGCCGATTGATGCGTACGGTCAGGATGTGATCTTTTTTCTCAGTGAGGCAGAACTCGGTCTTCATCGTCGATTCCTCGTCGTTCGATCCAATTCAATATCCCGTGTGCTCGCGTTCTTTCTTCTTCGCGCCACGCGCCTCGGCGAGACCGGCGGCCGCCGCCTGCATCATGAAACCGGCATCGGAGCCGAGCGTCACGAAGTCGAAGCCGGCTTCCAACCTTCGCCGCGTCCATTCCACGCCGCCGGTATGAATGCCCGCCGGGACGTTGTGTCGTTTGCACGCGGCCAATATTTTGTTCACGGTGTCGAGATGCACGGGCTCTTCGGTATCACCGCGCGGCGGCAGTCCGAGGGCGAGGGCCAGATCGGACGGGCCCACGTACACGCCCCCGAGGCCGGGCGTGCTGACGATCTCCTCCAAGTTGGCAATCCCTTCCTTGGTTTCGATCATCACGATGCAAGCGATTTCGCCGTTCGCCTCCGCTGCGTAGCCGCGACCACCGTACAACGCGGCGCGAATGGGACCGAAGGAACGAAGGCCTTCCGGCGGGTACTTGCAGGCGGCAATGGCGGCTGCGGCCTCGGCCCGATTGTTGACGAGTGGCACGATCACGCCCATCACCCCGGCATCGAGCGCCTTCATGATCTCCTTCGGATCGTTGCCCGAGACGCGCGCGAGGGGCGTGGTGTCGGTGGTGGAAATCGCCGGCAGCATGTACGTGAGATCGCGATAATCCACGAGGCCATGTTGCATATCGATGCACAGCCAGTCGAAGCCGGCGTTCGCCAGCATTTCAGCGGAATGCGTGTTGGCAAGCGACAACCAGGCGCCGATGGTCTGCTCGCCGGCGCGCCACTTCGCGAGCGCCCCGTTCTTGCGCATGCTCCCCCCTCGTTCCAATCCGGGACAGTTTACCTATTTTTCGCGACGGTCCTGCGCCGGCGGCACTGCCGCCAGCACGGCGCCGAATAGACGCGTCGGACCATCCGACTGGCGCGGGTCGTCGTAAAGACCGGCCGTGCTCGCGACCACCAAGTCGCGTGATGGCACAATCCACAGCCGCTGCCCGCCATTGCCGAAACCGGCGATCCACGGTGTGCGCGGCCTGATCTCACAGCCGGGACCCAGCCACCAAAAGTAACCGTAGCGGGTGCCGCATTCGGGATCCCCGGGATCGACATACGCGTGGGTCGCAATCGATTCCTCGATCCAGTCCGCAGGCACGATCTGCCGGCCGTTCCAGTTGCCGCCGTTCAGCACCAGTGCACCGAGCCTGGCGAGATCGCGCGGCGCGAGCCGCAAGCCAGAAGCCGCCATCGGCACGCCGCGGTTGTCGATCCATTCGAAGTGCTCGACGCCGAGCGGCGCGAACAGCTTCTCACGCGCGAACTCGGCGATGGGTGTGGCCGACGCACGCGTGAGCACGGCCGCCATCACTTCGACGTCGCCGCCCGAATAGGTGAACCGATCTCCTGCCGCTGCAGCAATCGGTTGGGTGAGCACGTAGCGATAGGGATCGTCGCTGGTCGCCATCGCAATCTCGGAGTTGCGCGGATCCGAGTACGGATAGGTGCGCTCGTCCCACGCGAAGCCCGATGTCATGGTCAACATGTGCCGCAGGGTGATTCGACGTCGATCGGCGGTCACGAGCGCCGCGTACTCGGGAAAGAAATCGACCACGGGGGCGTCGAGATCCTCGAGCGCTCCTTCGCCCCGTGCGATGCCGATCAGCAGCCCCACCACGTTCTTGGTGATCGAGCGGATGTCGTGCAACCGATTCGGTGTGAACGTCACCTCGCCGTAATCGACGAAGATCGAGCTGTCGCGACCCGCGCGGTGCCACTCTGCGATGGTCTCGCCGCGATGCAAGACCACCACGCTGTGCACGCCGAAGAACTCGCCGCCACGGAGCTGGGCCTCGATCGCCGCCAGAACTGCACGATCCACTTGCGCCGCAGTGGTTCCGCTCATGAGCGATCCTCCCAACAACACGGCGGCCCAGGTGGCAGCCACGCGTACCCTCCCCCTAACAGAGGGCGAGTATGCAGCCCCGGCACGCGTGCTGCACCCGCGGCGCGTATGATTCGCAGGGACTCGGCGCAAAGAGGTTGCGCACCATGCGCGTAATCGCAGGCACCACGAAGGGTGTTTTCTCGATCGAGCCCACGCGGCAAGTGCTCGCCTGCCGCGGCGTCCGCGAGCTCGTTCGGCTTGGGAAACGTTGGTTCGCGGGCACTGGGGCCGGTCTGTTCGCGTCCGACGATGGCGTCGCGTGGTCGAGTGTCGGATTGACCGACCACGAAGTGTGGCAGGTTCGCCGCGCCGCTGACGGTGCGCTCTATGCGGGCACGCAGCCGGCCCGTTTGTTTCGCAGCGACGACGATGGCGAAAACTGGCACGAGGTCGAGTCGTTCGCGGCCGCGCCGGAAGCGGCGGCGTGGTGCGTGCCCGTCGAGCCGCGATTACCCGGACGTGCCCGCGCATTGGTGACCGATGGCAAGGATCCAAACAAGCTCTGGGTGGGCGTCGAAGTTGGCGGCATCATGCGTTCGCGCGATCGCGGTGAGACCTGGCAACTGACACTTCCGGGCGACAATCCGGACCTGCACATGATGTTCGCGCATCCGGCAAGTCGCGACACGCTGTTTGCATCGACCGGCTACGGTCGGCTCGATGGCGTCGCCGAGATGATCGAGGGCAACGCCGGCGTATTTCGGTCGGACGACGGCGGCACGACCTGGCGATATGTCTTCAAAGGCATCACACCGCGCTATGCACGACCCATGTGCATCGACCCACGCGCACCTCACGCGTTGACCGTCGCCGCCGCGCCGACCGCATTCTCGAGCTTCAAGGATGAGGGTGGCGCGCGAGCCGAGCTGTTACGTACCGAAGATGGCGGCGCCACGTGGCGCTCGCTCGGTGATGCCAGCCATTCACCGTCGCGCGCCAATTTTCATGGCTTGACGTGGGATCCCGAAGTGCCGGACGGTGTACTGGTCGGCACCGATACCGGCGAAGTATGGCGGGTCGATGGCGACGCCCACTGGACGATGCTCGCAAGCGGGCTACCGGCCGTGCTGTCGATCGCAGCGCACTGACGCGCTGCTAGGCAACGCGCGATTCGTTGCTGTCGGACGGTATGAAGTCGGCAGCGCGCACATCGGCGAAGGTGGGTGCAAGTTCGGTATCCGGTTCGCCCGAGATTCGGCTGGCGCGCAGCACGCGCGGGTACTTCGGATCGTACGGCCGTGCGCGGTGCAGCAGGCACCGGTTGTCCCAGACGACGAGATCACCGACCTTCCATACGTGCCGATAGACGCGCGGCGGCTGACAGGCATCGTCGATCAACTTGTCGAGCAACGCTTCGGATGCCTGGGCACTCATGCCTGGAATGCCGTAAGCGTGACGCCCCGTATAGATCGACTTGCGGCCGGTCTCGGGATGCGTCTTGACGATGGGCCGAAACGGTGCGCCCTTGTCGTGAAAGCCATAGATGTTGTCGGTGCCGTGCGTGAAGCCCGCGCGCGACTGCGAGTAGTACAGCGAATGGAAGGCAGACAAGCCCTCGAGCTTCTCCTGCAGTTCGGGATCGAGCGCATCCCATGCCGCACGCATGTCTGCGAATTCCGTTTCGCCACCCTCCGGCGGTATCACCAGCGCGTAGAGCATCGCCGCCTTCGACGCGAGTGGCATGTAGGTGCTGTCGGTATGCCATCCCTCATTGCCTTTCAGGATTTGGTATTGCGGATCTTCGGGCTGTGCGAGCGATCCATCCGGCTTCTGATTCGAGAAATTGAGTGTCGGCTTGGTCTGCTGAGGGAACAGCTTTTCTGTCTTGCCGAACCTCAGCGCGAAGGCACCCTGCTCGGCTTCACTGAGTTTCTGGCCAGGGAACACGAGCACGCCATAGCGCAAGAACGCATCGTGAATCGATGTCCACGTGGCATCGTCGAGTTTCGCGAGATCGACGCCGGTGACGACGGCACCCAATGTGGCGTCGGCTGGAGTGATGGTCATCGGCATGAAGCGAAACTCCATCGGTATGCGACGCAGCACTCTATATCACTTGCCGCCGCGTTGCGCCAAGTGTTCGAGTCGGCGGCTGCCCAACGCGAGGCCCGCCGCAATCACGGCGAGCGTCGACAATCCGAGCGTGAAGCCGCCACTCAAGTCGTACAGCGCGCCGAGCCCGAGCGGGCCCAGAACGCCGCCCACTTCCGCCGCCGAGAAGAACAATCCGCTCGCGGTGCCGGCATGGCGGTCGCCGATGCCAGGGAGCTCGACCAATGTCAGCACCAACACGGTCATTAGCGCCGAACGTGCAATGCCCTGCAGCAACAACCCCAGCAGCATGAGCGTGGTCGACTGCGCAAGCAGCAGCAGGCTCGCGAGCATCGCGCACAGACACAGTACGAACAGGATGTGGAAGCGGCGCACCGGCGTGGCAAGCCTGGGAATGGCGAGCGAACCCACGATTCCGACCAGCGTTGGAATGGCCGCCCAGTAGCCAGCCTCGACGATGGACATGCCGCCGCTTCTGAGCAGCTCCGGCAGCCAATTGTTGAGGCCATGATTGATGAGGAAGACGCCTACGCTCATCAACAGTACGACACGCACCGCGCTCTCGCGGAGCAACGTCCGTAGCGTTTCTCCGCGCGGCACTGCGGCTGCGGCAGCGCCCACATTCACATCGACGATGTCCTCGTCGCGCGCAAGCCACCACCAAACGAGTCCCGCGGCGAAAGCAACGCCGGCCCACAACTGAAAAACGGCACGCCAGCTGCCTTCGAACAGCGGCAATAGTACGGAATGGGTGCCCATCAACGACACGACCCCACCGATTGCGGGGCCAGTCATGTAGATACCCATGGCGAGGCCTCGCGACGAACCCGTGAACCAGCGCGTGATCACCTTGGGTGCGCCGGCGGAGACGATCGGTCCACCGATGCCGAACAACATGACGGCGAGCAACAATCCCCAATAGTCGTCCGCGAAGGCACGCCCGAGCGCCGAGGCACCGATCGCGACTGCGCCAACGCACAGCGCCCGTCGCGCGCCGAGCCGGTCCAACAGAATCCCAGAGGGGACCGCGGAGAAGATGTAGACCAACTGCCACGCACCCATGACGCTGCCCATGGCCGCGTGATTCATGTCGAGATCGGCTTCGATCAACTGCACGAGCGGCGCAAGGCTGGTGGAGACGAGTCCGAACGCGGCATACAGAAGCCAAACGCCAGCCAGCACCCACCAACGCTGCAACTTCTACCTCACCGTCGCTTTCACACGGGCGTTCGCCGCCCATTCGCCGGCACGCCGGCTCCCGCGAGCAAGATGCCACATGCTCGCGATCGGTGGATCACCTATCATCGAAATCCACAATCGAGCCTAAGAACCGCGATGCAAGACACGGTCGACGTGCTGATCATCGGCGCCGGCGCCTCCGGCGCGGCCGTGGCGTGGAGCCTCGCCGAAACGCGCATGCGTATCGTTTGCCTAGAGCAAGGTGAGTGGCCGAATCCGGCACGCTATCCGAGCACCGGCATGGACTGGGAAGCCCGCGCGATGACCGAGTTTGGGTTCAATCCCAATCGCCGCGCCAATTCGGCCGACTACCCCATCAACGAAGACAACTCGCCGATCAAGATCGCCAACTACAACGGCGTGGGCGGCGGCACAGTGCTCTACGCCGGTCACTTTCCACGCTTTCACCCGTCCGACTTTCGTGTCAGGAGCTTAGACGGGGTGGCCGACGACTGGCCGATCGACTATGCGACGCTTGCGCCGTACTACGGCGAGAACGATCGCATGATGGGGATCTCCGGGCTCGCCGGCGATCCTGCCTATCCGCCAAAGATGCCGATGATGCCCCCCGTACCGCTCGGGAAGGCGGGAACGAAGCTCGCAAAGGCGTTCAACGCCCTTGGCTGGCATTGGTGGCCGTCGGACAGTGCCGTTGCTACCACCGACTACGACGGCCGCGCCAAGTGCATCAACTTGGGTCATTGTCTGCACGGTTGCGCGCAGGGCGCAAAGGCGAGTACGGACGTCACGTATTGGCCGCATGCGATTCGCGCCGGCGTGGAGTTACGCACCCGATGCCGGGTGCGCGAGATCGCTACCGACGGCCAGGGCCGGGCTTCCGGCGTGGTCTACTACGACCGCGACGGCAAGGAGTGCTTTCAAGCCGCCGAGGTAGTGATTCTCGCCTGCAACGGTATCGGCACGCCGCGCATCCTGCTCAACTCGACTTCGGCGCGATTTCCGAATGGCCTCGCGAACACGAGTGGGTTGGTCGGCAAAAACCTCATGTTCCATCCGTATGCCGCCATCAACGGTATCTTCGAAGAACCGCTCGATGGTCATCGTGGGCCGAGTAATTGCATATGGAGTCAAGAGTTTTACGAGACCGATCCAAAGCGCGACTTCGTGCGCGGCTATACGTTCGAGATCTCACGCGGACGTGGGCCACTCGTGACGGCGCTCACCGGAATGAGCACCGGGCGCATTCCCTGGGGCGAGGACCATCATCGTGCGTTTCGCCGTATGTTCGACCGCATCACCAGCATGGTGGCGATCTGCGAGGATCTACCCGAGATGCACAACACGGTAACCCTCGACCCGGTACTGAAGGATGCGCACGGCATCCCGGCTCCGAAGCTCGACTACACACTCTCCGAGAACAGTCGGCGCATGCTGAACCATGGCATTGAGCGCGGCACCGAAGTGATGAAGGCAGCCGGCGCGTATGACGTGATCACGCAAGCGCCCATCGAGTTTGGCGGCTGGCATCTCATGGGCACCGCGCGCATGGGCACCGACCCCGATCGCTCGGTCGTCAATGAATGGGGCCGCAGCCACGACGTAAAGAATCTATTCATCGTCGATGGATCGCTATTCGTTACTTCGGCCGGCGTGAATCCGACGTCGACGATTCAGGCGCTCGCGCTGTATGTCGCCGACAACATCAAGAAACGTCTCGCCAATCTGTTCGACTAGTAGAATGACCGATCAGATCGCCAAGGATCATCCGCTCAGCCCCGACGCGCGGGAGCAACTGCGCATCGTGGCCGGTATCATGATTCCCGCCAGTGAAGAATTCGGTGTACCTGGAGCCGACGACGAGCACATCTTCGGCGACATGCTGAGAACGCTCGTGCCAATCGCGGCAATGGTGAGCGCGGCATTGGCGGCCATCGGTCCACTCGAGCCGCTCGACCAAGCCGCAAGGTGCGCTGCATGTGAGCGCTTCCAGGCATCGGCGCCAACCATGGCCGCTGTACTCGTCGCGCTCGTCGCTCAGTGCTACTACCGCGACGCGCGTGTGATGCGTGCGCTGGGTATGGAACCGCGCCCACCGTTTCCCAAGGGCTTCGAGGTGGAGCAAGGCGACTGGTCGCTTCTCGATCGGGTGCGGGCGCGGCCGAAGCTCTACCGCGACGCACCGTGACTCGTACCGCGGCAGGGGTAGCACCGAGCCGCCGTCTCACGCACCGACTACGCAGGCGTAAACTTCCGACCACCCACTGAGGAGACGCTCGTGTCAACCGACAAGAAGCTCATTGGCAAGGTTGCGTTGATCACCGGCGGTGCGCGGGGCCTTGGTCGCGGCTATGCACTGAGACTCGCGAACCTCGGCGCCGATATCGCCATCGTCGATCGCAACCTAAAAGCGGCCGACGTCTACGAATTCGAGCGCAAGCTCATGACCGCCGAGACGGTCACGGCCGAGTGCGAAGCACTCGGCGTGCGGGCGATCGGTCTCGAAGTAGACCTGACCGATCGCGAAGCTGCCGAACGAGCGGTGAACGAAGTGGTCGCGGTCCTCGGTCGCGTCGACATTGTGGTGTGCAACGCCGGCGGCGGGACTTTCGCATTTGCGGACGAGCAGTCTGGCGCATCGTCCGATCTCAACACCACCGGGACGGCGGCCGACTGTCCGCAGGAGATGCTCGAACGAGTGCTGGACATCAACCTCATGACATGCATGTACACGTGCATGGCCGTCGCCCCTCACATGAAGCGTCAGCAGGCCGGCAAGATCGTCACGGTGTCGTCGGTGGCAGGCGTGGACGCCGGCGCTGGATACCATCCTTATGGCACGGCCAAGGCTGCGATAATCCACTACACACGCGCGCTGGCGCAGGAGCTCGGCCCCTACAACATCAACGTAAATTGCATCGCGCCCGGCATCATCCGTACCGGCCGACTCGGTGATCGCAGCAACATGGCAAGCCGCATTCCATTGCGCCGCGAAGGCACGATCGAGGATTGCGCCAAGGTGGTGGAATTTCTCGCTACCGATCTCTCCGACTACGTGACTGGGCGCACGATCGTCATCGACGGCGGCGTGTACCACTGAGGCGAAAATTGGTGACAGTTACCTATTTCTGCGGGCAACCCGGCGGGCGTTGTTGCGCGTGCGGAAAATAGGTAACTGTCACCAATTTCCTAGCCGCGAAGTAAGGGCGAAGTGACGTCGCGGAAGGTGGGTTTGAGCGACGTGACGACGTCTACCACGGTCGGCTCGCCACACCCGAGCGCCTCTTCCAGCGCACCGGCTATGTCGTGCGGACGTTCCACGCGTACGCCGCGACAGCCCATGGCTTTGGCAATGTCAGCCAAGTTCATGTCGGTGAACTTGCTGGCAATGACGCGATTGCCTTGGCCGTGCATCACCCAACCGAGCGCCGAGTTGTTGAGCACCACTACGACGATGGGAATGTTCTCGTCGCGCGCGGTCATCAGCCCGTTCATGGCCATGCCGAAGCCGCCGTCGCCGGTGACCGCTAGCACTTGCCGCTCGGGATAGACCAACTTTGCCGCCAGCGCCGCTGGAATCGCGTAACCCATCGCTCCAATGCCAGGCATGATCAGCGAACCCGCGCGCTTGGTCTGAAAGTAATGCGTCATAAAGAGACGGTTCTCGCCGGCATCGCAGGCGATGAACGCATCGTCGTCGATGACACGATGCATCTCGGCAAACAACCGCGGCGGTAGGATCGGCACTTCGTCCGAGTCGTAACTCGCGTGCGTGAAGAAAGCATGCGCCGACTTGGCATTCGCAATCGCATCGCTGCGCACCGCGAGCGTACGCGCTTCCGGTGCACCGACCCGCTCCAGCTCGTCGCAGAGTTGTTCGAGCGCGAGCGCGGCATCGCCGATTACGGCCACTTCACAAGGGAAGGTCCATCCCGCATTGCGCGGTTCGACATCGACCTGCAGCAGCGTTTGCCGCGCCGGGTCGATGAGTTTCGGATTCTCGTTGGTCGTATCTGCCGGTCCCAGCCGCGTGCCGACCGCGAGTATCACGTCGGCTTCGCCGATGAAGTTGTTGGCGACCGGCTGGCCGAAGTTGCCGCACACGCCGAGTGCCAGCGCGTGTGTCTCGGGAAACACACCTTTGCCGGACGCTGTGGTCGCGACGCCGGCACCGACTAGCGATGCGAGCCGCTCGAGCTGCACGAACGCGGTGCTGATGCGCACTCCGTTGCCGGCGATGATGACGGGGCGTTTGGCGTCGGCGAGCAACATAGCAGCCGCTGCCACGCTGTCGCCGTCGGCCCGTGACTTGCTCGGCAGGTAATAGCGCGTGGGATAAACGGCCGGCCGCGCGTCGGGCTTCACGGTACCGCGAAATGCACTGCTGTGAAATATCACCGCTACCGGCCCGCGTTCACCGGTCAACGCATGCTTGATGCCGAGCTGCACACCGTGTATTGCTTGAATCGGCGTCTGCGCAACGGTGGTGTATTTCGTCACTGCTGCGAGGTTCTGCCGAATGTCGAACGTGCCGTACTCGCCGGTACCGCCTTGATAGGGGGCGTGATGCGAGAACGGCGTTTGGTCGGAAAGATCGGTGAGCAACAACATGGGCGAGCTGCCCATGTGTGCTTCCAACGTACCGAGCAAACGCGCCCTGACCGACGGCCACGCCCGGCCGGCCCGTCAGCCGCCCATAAACTTCGGCCATGACACTCGCGAGCGACTCGTGGCGCACGAGCACGGTACGGATGGTGTCTTGATGGTCGTACAGCGCATCGTACAAGCCGCCCATGTTGCCGCCGACGATACCGAACACCATGTCGATACCGGCGTCCTCGAGCACGCGCACGATTCCCTGTGTCGTGCTCGTCTCTTCACTGAAGAGTTTGTCGATCGTCGTCATGAATCCTCCATCCTGCTCGGCAAGTCTACTCGGTGTCGGGCGCGCCCGACGCGACGATCGCATCCGCGACCGCACTGATCGACCAATTGTGGCCGAGGCGGTGCCCACGGTAGGTGGTCGGCAGACGAGTCACGTGGCTACCCGAAATGTCGACCAGCTGCGGATCGCGGTCGAGGTCCTTGTACGCACCATCGAGCGCATGTTGGGTCCGCCATTCGCTGAAGGTGACGTTCGCGGGCAGCTGCTCTGGCAGGGTCACGTCACAGCGCTCGCGACGTGGACCAACGCCCGCAAGCGGGGCCGCGACCGCGTGGACGTCGATCGGTACACTGATCGACCAGCGCTTCGCAACCTGCGCGACCAGCACGCCGCCAAGGCTGTGACCGATCAGCTTTATCTGCGTCAGGGTGGGACGGGCAGCGATGACCGCCTCGATTGCCGCGGCCAGTGCTCGTGCTGCAACGTCGGGACACGTCGTGAAGTCCCAGCGGTAGAAATAGACCGCAACATCGTCGCGGTCGAGACGCTTGAGCGGATACACCCACTCATACCCGCGGCTCGCATAGCCGTGCACGCCGACCAGTAACGTGCCTTCGTCGGCCGGTGGTTCGAGTTCGTGCAGTCCAATCGGCAATGCCATGAGCCGCGCGCCCGAATCCTGGACACCCGCGCCGTCATCCAGCTGATTGAGCCACGGACGACGAGCGTCATCGCCGCTGCAAGCGGCCGCAGCACCAACCAACAACAGGATGGAGACGAATGGCAGCGATCCCATTTCCCGCGACCGCCTCATGCCTTCACACCTCCCGCGCAAAGCGTCATTCTGCGTCACCTATGGCGCCGACCCATGTGCATTACCGCACTGGCATCGGCCAGCCACCAAGGGACGAGGATAGCCGATGAATCCAAGAACACCCGTGCTGGTCGGTGTCGGTCAATTTCTGAACCGCATCGACACGCTCGACGAGTCGCTCGAACCGGTGGCGATGATGCTGCGCGCGGTCGAACTGGCCGCCGAAGACGCGGGTGCCACCACCCTGCTGAAAAGCGCCGCGCGTGATCCGCGGCTGGTGGCAATACGCCAATCCGGCGCGGCTCGTTCGGGAAGCCATCGGTGCCCCCAATGCACAGATGGCCGGCACGGTCTTCGGCGGCAACTACGTGCAGACGGTACTGTCGCAGACGTGCCTATCGATTCTCCGCAACGAGTTCGACGTTGTGGTGATGACCGGTGCGGAGAACGGCTACAGCAGTGCGAAGGCACGAAAGCGCGGCGAGCGTCTCGCCGAACGCGAAGCGCCCGGCAACTACGACCTCGTGTTCGGCGAAGGGCAACAGAACGAACACCACGACTTTGAGCTCGCGCGCGGCATTCGCACGGCGATCCAGGTGTACCCGATGTACGAGAACGCGATTCGGCACCATCGCGGCGAGTCGATCAGCGCGCATCTCGAGCGGGTGTCGTCGTTGTGGGCGCGCTTCAGCGAGGTCGCACACGACAATCCGAATGCATGGCTGCGCGAACGTCACAGCGCGGAGGTCATTCGCACACCATCACTCACTAATCGCCGCGTCAGTGTGCCGTATACCAAGCTGATGAATTCGAACAATGCCGTCGACATGGGCGCGGCGTTGATCCTCTGTTCTGCGGAAGCGGCAGAGCGACACGGCATTCCCCGTTCGCAATGGGTGTATCCGGTGGCCGGCGCCGATGGTCGCGATCATTTCTCGGCGTCGGTGCGCGACGAGTTCTTCACTTCGCCGGCCGTGCGGTTCGTCGGCCGTAAGGTACTCGAGCTCGCCGGGCTGGACGTCGACGAGCTCGACTATGTCGATCTCTACAGCTGCTTTCCCTCGGCAGTTCAAGTTGCGGCGGCTGAATTGGGCTTACCCGAGACGCGACCGCTGACCGTCACCGGCGGGCTCACGTTCGGCGGCGGACCGCTCAACAACTACGTCATGCATGCGATCGCGCGTACCGTCGAGCTGCTGCGCGCAAACCCTGGCGGCCGCGCACTCATCACAGCCAACGGCGGCAATCTCTACAAGCACGCGCACGTGGTGTACGCGAGCGCGCCCCCGGAGCACGACTTCCGCTGGCAGAACGTGCAGCCGGAGATCGACGCGCAACCGGCCCGTGTGTGTCTGCCAAACTACGATGGCGATGTGACCATCGAGTCCTACACGGCGATGTTCGATGGCGATCGACCCATCATTGGCCACGCCGCGTGCCGTACGCCCGCCGGCGCACGCGTGTGGGCCAATACACACGACAACGACTTGCTGAGCGCGATGACGCTGGAAGAGTTCTGCGGTCGATCGGCGCGCATCGTCAACGATGGCGAACTGATGCTCTGATTGGGTAGATTCACCGGCATCCACTCGAGGAGGCAACCATGCGCCGACCGATCATCGTCTGGGGCGTACTCGGAGTTTTGTATCTCGGCTTCGTGTACTGGTACACCTCGTTCGAAGAACCGCTCACGGACGCGGAGATCGAACACTATCTCGGTATGCTGACGGAACGCGGCGGCGACGAGATGCAAATCGAGCGCCTGCGCGCATTCTTGGCCGCCGATACCGGCGACGACTTTGCCATGTTGAACGTCATCGAGTTCAACGACCCGCCCAGTGCCGTCGATGATGCGGCCGCAGGAGAAACGGCTTCGCAAGTGTTAGATAGATACATGGCGTACATGTGGCCCGCGCTGTTGTCGCGTGCATGCCACCCGGTCGCCGTGGGTAATGCGGCGGCGGAAGCACTCGACGTTTGGGGCATCGACGGTGCGGACACGTGGTCGCAGGCTGCCCTCATGCGCTATCGCAGCCGGAGAGATCTGATGGAAATCGCGTCGAACCCAGCATTCGCCGGGCCGCATGCATTCAAGATTGCAGCAATGGCGAAGACCATTGCTTTTCCCATCGACCCGTGGCGGCACGCGGGCGATCCGCGCGTGCTGCTCGCACTCGTTTTCGCCATCATTGGCCTTCTAACTGCACGCCGCAGGGGAGCCGCACGGTGAATTTCGAGACCACCGAAGAGCACGAGCTGATTCGCAGTGCGGTACGGAAAATCTGTGCCGACTTCCCGGACGAGTACTGGTCCAAGTGCGACACCGAGCACGAATTTCCTTGGGCGTTTTACCGGGCCATGGCCAAGGGCGGCTGGATCGGTATCGCCATTCCGGAGGCCTACGGCGGCAGTGGCCGCGGCATTACGGAAGCATCACTCGTCTTGGAGGAAGTCGCCGCATCGGGCGCAGCCATGAACGGCGCGACTGCCCTGCACCTGTCGATCTTCGGGATGGAACCGGTGGTGCGATTCGGCGACGACACCATGCGCCAGAAATACCTTCCGCGCGTTGCGAGCGGCGATTTGCACGTCGCATTTGGTGTTACCGAGCCTGATGCCGGTACCGACACGACGTCGATCACGACGATGGCACGCCGCGACGGCGACCACTACGTCGTGCGCGGCCGCAAGGTATGGACCACAAAGGCACTGATCGCCGAACGCGTTTTGCTGCTGGTACGCACCACGCCACTCGAGCAGTGCGAGCGGCGCACCGACGGCATGACGCTATTGCTCGCGGAGCTCAAGCGACCGGAGGTCACGATATCGCCGATCGACAAAGTCGGCCGCAACGCGGTCGCGACTTGCGAAGTCGTGTACGACGACCTGCCGGTGGCCGTTACGGATCGCGTCGGCGAGGAAGGCAAAGGGTTCCGCTATCTATTGGCGGGGCTCAATGCCGAGCGCATTTTGATTGCGGCCGAGGCGGTCGGCATCGGCCGCGCGGCATTGCGGCGCGCCGTGAACTACGCGCGCGAGCGGGTCGTGTTCGGGCGTCCGATCGGCCAGAACCAGGGTGTCGCATTCCCACTGGCTGAGGCGAGAACGCGGCTCGACGCGGCCGAGCTGATGGTGCGCAAGGCCGCATGGAAGCTCGACCACGGTCTACCGTGCGGGCAGGAAGCGAACATGGCGAAGTGGCTGGCGGCAGATGCCGCATTTCAGACCGCAGACCAGGCTGTGCAGACGCACGGCGGCTTCGGCTACGCACGCGAGTATCACGTCGAGCGCTATTGGCGCGAGGCGCGCCTGATGCGGATCGCCCCCATTTCCCAAGAGATGATCATGAACTACGTCGCCGAGCACGTGCTCGAGTTGCCACGCTCGTACTGACATTGCCTCGGAGCCGAACTTTGCCTCGAAGCTGAGCTTTCGGGCTGGTCCCGAGACGGATTGGCAAAGTTCAGCTCCGAGGCAAAGTTCAGCTTCGAGGCAAAGTTCAGCTTCGAGGCAAAGTTCGGCTCCGAGGCAAAGTTCGGCTCCGAGGCAAGGTAGGCCAGGATGACAGAAGGCAAGGTGTATTCGAACGCGTCAATTTGGACGACCGAACGACTCGAGTCGCTGGTCAATCCGCTCACCGCACGCATGATGAATGAACCGGGCGAATGGGACCCCCCGGCCGGCATCGAACCAAAGCGTGAGACGTTGTTCTTGAGCGTCGGTATTCCGGACTCGGGCGCACTGCCCCGCGGCGAGTTGAATGCCGCCATGCAGAACGTGCTCACCGAGAACGGCGATGCGTCGCTGCGCTACGGCTTCGGGGCCGGCTACTTCCCACTGCGGGCCGCGATCACGGCGCGATATCGCGAGATTCACGGCGCCGACGTCGCCGAGGATTGGCTGCAGCTCACCAACGGCTCGTCCGGGGCCATCGATCTCTTGGTGCGCTCGTTCATCGAGCCCGGCGACGTGATCGTCAGCGAATCGCCCGCCTACATGGGCTCGCTGCGCAATTTCCGCGGCGTCGGCGCACGCATCGTGTCGGTGCCCATCGACGCCGATGGTCTTGCGACCGATCGGCTCGCCGCAACGCTCGCGCGGCTCACGACCGAAGGCGCGCGTGTGAAGTTCATCTACACGATCTCGTCGTTCCAGAATCCAACCGGCGCGACATTGTCGTTGCCTCGCCGCCGCGCGTTACTCGAGCTGGCCGCGCGGCATGGTTGTCTGATCCTCGACGACGAGGCGTACTCGGAACTCCATTACGACAGCACGCCACTGCCATCGTTGCTGACACTGTCGGGTGGCTATGGCGTGGTTTCGGTGGGCTCCTTCTCGAAGACCATCGCCACCGGACTACGCATCGGCTGGATCATGGCACGCCCGGAGCTATTGAAGACCATCGCGCGCATGCGTTTCGATATGGGTCAGAACCAGATGGCGCTAAGGATGATGGCACGCTTTCTCGAGTCGGGCGCCTTCGCACCGCACGTCGCTGGCGTACGCGCACTGTACAGGGCGAAGATGGAGACATTGGCCGATGCGCTGGAGCGTGAATGCGGCGATCTCGTGTCGTTCACGCGTCCGCGCGGTGGCTTTTACCTCTGGGTTCGACTCGCTGATGGATTGACCGCGCGCGACGTGTGGCGTGCGGCCGCACACGAAGGCGTGGCCGTCAATCCGGGTGACGGATTTCGCACCGACCCGAGCGATGCCGGTGAACTTTTGCGGATCGCGTTCGCGTGGACGCCGCGCGATCAGATCGACGAGGCCGCGCACCGCATCGGTGTCGCCGTGCGGCGGGCACGCGATGGTGACGTGCCCTGATCAGGCAAGCCCCACCAGCCGTTCCGACTCTACCCACAACCGTTCAGCCAGCGCCTCATCGCGCGCCTGCCGCGTGGGTGTCGCGACCGCACAGTCGGAGAAGTACTGTCCGGTGATCCCTTCGAGTTCCGGGCGCACCGCCACGTAGCAGCTGGTTGCCGCGCCCTGCTCGACCGATTTCGACATCGGCCGCATGAATAGTCCGAGCGCCACGCTCACAATCGGGTTCATGTGGCGGCCGAGATTGGTGCGAATGACACCCGGGTGCAACGAATTCGAGGTGGCGCCGTTCCCGAGCCGGCGCGCAAGGCTGGCCGCAAATAGGATATTGGCGAGCTTCGATTGCCCATAGGCGAGCCACGGACCGTACTTGCGACTCGCATCGAGATCCGCGAAGTCGATACCGACTGACGGTGCTTGCCGGTGCGCTTCGCTGCTGACGATCACGACGCGGCTGCCGGCCGCGGCTTCGACTTGCGACTGCAGCAGTCGCACCAACAGGTAGTGACCGAGGTGGTTGGTGGCGAATTGCTTTTCGACACCGCGCACCAACTCGCGCTTCGGCAGGGCCATGACGCCGGCATTGGCGATCAAGATGTCGAGTGGCTTGCCCGTGGCAGCTACCGCTTCGGCGCAAGCGTGGATCGAGTCCAGCGACTCGAGTTCACAGGCAAGTGGCATCACGCTGCCTTGCACCTGCGCGGTCGCCGCCGCTGCTTTATCCAGCGTCCGCGCGGTGCCAATCACGTGTGCCCCGCACGCCGCGATTGCACGCATCGTCTCGAAGCCGATGCCAGAATTAACGCCCGTCACCAACGCGGTCTTGCCGTCGAGCGACACGCCCCGCGTAACGTCGCTGGCCGTGCTGGATTTACCGAATGATGCGACCATACACCCTCCATTGGTTGGCGAGCGCGAGCCTGCGTCGTCAGCCGATCGTTGTCAAAACTCGGGAGAAACCATGCAGATCTCGCGCGCGCCCTACGACTTCGCGCCAATGCACCGTGCCGTGCAGCGCTATGTCGATGGCGATCTTCTCGTCGGTGCCGTCGCGGTGGTGCTCGACGGCACCGATCTCGTCGACGTCCATGCCTGGGGCTATCGCGACCGCGAAGCCGGGACGCCGATGACTACGGATTCGGTGCTGCGCATCTACTCGAACACCAAGCCAATCACGTCGGTTGCCGCCCTGATGCTCTTGGAACAAGGCAAGTACCAGCTCGATGATCCGTTGAGTGCGCACCTACCGCAGTTCCAGGCGCTGACGATGTTACGCCCCGGCACAAAGGACCCGGATGACGTATTGCCGGCACCCCGCCAACCGACAATTCGTGAGCTCTTCTGTCACAACGGCGGCTTTTCGTACGGCATATTCGCGGAATCGGTGGTCGATGCGAAGTATCTAGCCGCACGGGTTTTTGCACCGGAGACCTCGCTCGAGGAACTGGCCAATCGAGTCGCGCGAGTGCCCCTCGCCAACGCCCCCGGTGTGCGCTGGCAATACAGTGTCAGCACCGATTTGCTCGCCCGCTTGGTGGAGGTTTGGTCGGGCGAGACGTTCGGCCACTATCTCGAACGCTGCATTTTCGCTCCGCTCGGCATGCATGACACCGGCTTCACGTTGCGACCAGAGCAGCGCGAGCGGTTTGCGGCCAACTATGTCCCCGTCGAACCGAAGAACCCGATGAAGCCGGGCTTGCATCTGGCGCCGGACTCGATCGTCGGCGACTACACCAAGCGGCGTGCACTCGAGTCGGGCGGAGGCGGGCTCGTGTCGACCATCGCCGACTACACGCGCTTCATCCAAATGATCGTCAATGACGGTACATTCGACGAAACGCAGTTTTTGAAACCTGCCACGGTGGCACTGATGCGCAACAACGCGCTGCCACCGGGTGTGGGTGTACATCTGCCCAATTGGCCGATGCCGAATACCGTTTTCGGTCATGGCTTCGCGATCAAAACCAAGCCGGCCGCGGGTGAGCCGATGAGCGCGGTCGACGAGTACCATTGGGGCGGGCTGGCCGGTACGCATTCCTGGATATCACCGCGCACGGGTATCGCCGGCATCATCTTCACACAGCGTCTGCCGGGTTTCTGGCATCCGTTCAGCCACGACTTCAAACGCGAAGTCTATCGAGCCGTGAGCTGAGCAACTACGCCTGCTGCAGGAACTCTACCCAATTGCCGTCGGGGTCTTCGACCATGGCAATGCGAATGCCCGGCCGAATCTCCCGTTCCGGAATCACGACCTTGCGACCAGCGCGCTCGCATGCAACAACGAGATCGGAGATGTTCGCCACCGAGATCGTCCAATACCGATAGCCAGTCGCGCCGCCAATGCCGCCCGGCGGTGATTCTGCAGGCGGCTTCGTCGCAGGCACGACGACCTTGATCAAGCTTTCGCCGCACAACAACCGATGCATGGTGCCGCCGCCCGGCATCGGCATGTCGCCTTCGTGTTTGAACCCCAACAAGTCGCGGTAGAAAGCGAGCGCCGCTGGCCCGTCTTTGACAATAATGCCGAGATCGATCGACTGCTTGGTGAGCTTCGCTGCCATTTCGAGTGCCTCTTCGTGTTGATTTACTGGGCCAAAGGCAAGAATTCGCTGATCCTCATACTGCCGCCACGTCGACACTGACGCTGACGCGGTGCGCGCCGCCACCAACGATCACACCCGTGGTGGGACTGACGTCGCCATAGTCTCGACCGTAGGCGAGCGCGATGTGCTCATCGGACGGCAACATGTTGTTGGTCGGATCGACGTCTATCCAGCCGAACTCTGGACAGTACACCGACAGCCATGCGTGGGAGGCATCGGCGCCGATCAGCTTTTCCTTGCCCTCGGGCGGTTTGGTGAGCAAATAGCCGCTGACGTAGCGAGCTGCGAGCCCGACGCTACGCAAGCATGCGATCTCGAGATGGGCGAAATCCTGACACACACCTTTGCGGCGCTCGAACACCTCGCTGACGGGCGTCCACACGTCGGTGACACCGCCTTCGTAGGTGAAATCCTCGAAAATTCGCCTGGTCAGCTCCAGCACGCCGGGCAACAGCGCCGTACCTGGCGCGAAGGTGCGCCGCGCATAAGCGGCAATCTCGGCGTCGAAGTCGACATAGGGTGATGGGTAGCAAAACTGACTCGCCTCGATCGGTTCGAGCGAGCGCGGCGCTTCAAGCGCAGCCGCCACCTGTTCCCAGCTCGGTCCCAGGTCCAGAAACGAGTCGTCTGCGGCGTCGATCTCGATGCGCGATGCGGCATGGATCGTCAATCGATCGTGAGGTTCGGACACGGTCACGTAGGTGACGTCGTTGGCGAAGAAGTCACGACGTTGCGCGCGCACAGCTGGCGCGGGTTCGATGAGCAGCGTCGATCGTGCAACGCGTTGCCGCTCGCTACGCCGGGGCGTCAGCCGCAACAGCTGATGGGAGACACTCACCGGCTGCGCATAGTCGAACGTGGTGACGTGATTGACGTCGTAAATCATGACGATGACACTTCGTTGTTGCCGCTGCCGCCCACACGCCGTTCGTGGGCATGGCTGAAATAGGTGAGCGAGATGATTTCGGAAAGCTCGTTGGCGCCTTCCTCTACTCGATCGAGCAGCCGCGCCAGATGCGAGCGGCGGCCGGCCTTGGTCTTGACGTTGGCGAGCTTCTCGACCTCGGCGAGACGCAGCTCCGTGCGCACGGCAATGACGATGCGCTGCGAGGCGGTCGCAGGTCCACCCTGGGACTCCTGCGGCATCATCGCGAGGTGTTGCTCCATCTCCTCGAATTGGAACGCCAACGACCGCGGATTGGTATCGTCGGTGAGCAGCAGATCGAGCACCGCGGGCAACTGCGGTGTGGCCCTGTAGCGAGACCGGTACGTCATCGCGCTGTCGCCGAGTTCGAGCAGCAGATGCAACAGTCCGCCCTCTTCCGGCGACCCCGTGACGGCGATGTCGCGAATCAGTCGTGCGAAGTAGCGCGCGCGTTCGATGCGTCGACCGAGATCCAACAGCCGCCAGCCGTAGCCGCGCGTCATGTTCTCTTGGATCATGCCGCTGACGGCCAACAGGTGTTCAGTCATGTCGTTCAACTGCCGGGTCGCATTGGCGACACCGTAGGCGCGCCATCGCTGCGTGGGCACTTCCGTCAGTTGTTCGAGAATGCGCCACGTATCGGCCGACAGGCGCTCGCGAACACCTTCGGCAGTACGCCGCACGTTGGCCAGCACGCGCGCCAGGCCATCGGGCGACTCCGGATCGAACAACACGTTGGCGAGTTCTTGCTCGACCGCTTTCACGCCACTCGCGGTAGCGCGCCGCGCGCGTCGCGCGCTCAAGCGTTCCTGCGAGACCAGCAGCGCCGTCAGGTGCTCGAGCGCGATCTCGGCGACCGCGACGCCGCCTTCGCCCGACAACCGCGTCATGAGACTGCGGAACAACCGCACCGCGCCTTCGGCTCGCTCGAGATAGCGCCCAAGCCAGAACAAGTCGTCGCCGGTGCGGCTCGGCAAGTCACGGTCGCTACGTTTCAACACCGGCGCGTTGAGCGAAAGGCCCAACATGCTGAAGGTGTCGATCGACCCTTCGGCGATCACCCACACGTCCTTGCTGGAGTCGCCGCGCACCGTAGGATCACCGTCGACGGTTGTCGACAGCGCGAGCCCGCCGGGCATGACGCGGAAGCCATCCTTCGTGGCGGCGACGAACACTCGAAGCATCATCGGTTCGGGACGAACCGAACCATCCGCGTCGAACGTCGGCGCCCGCGAAAGCATGACGCGGCGCTGCGCGACGTAGTCGTATGGACGCGAATCGATGAGCTTGGCGACGGCGTCGCGCGACATACCTTCGAACTCGGAACTCAGGAAGCCGGTAGCACCGGCGGAAATGAGCGAACGCGCACCGAAGGCGCGGCGGACGACCAGTTCGTTCAATCGACCCATCACTTCGACTCGGGCTTGCTCGTCGCCGCACCACCACGTATCGATGCTCGGCAGCATGAGTTCCTGCCCGAGCATCTGCCGGCAAAGGCCCGGCAGAAACGCCATGATCGCCTCGTTCTCGACCACACCGCTGCCGAGCGCATTGGCGACGACGACTTCACCGGCTCGCGCGGCCTCCACCAAACCGGCGACGCCGATGTCCGAGTTCACCTCCAGCTCGAGCGGATCGCAATCGCGCGAATCGATGCGACGCAGCAAGAGATCGACCGGGCGCAATCCTTCCAACGTCTTCAAGAACAGGCGGCTCGCGCGCACCGTGAGATCGACACCTTCCACCACGGGGTAGCCGAGGTAACGGCCCAGGAAAGCGTGCTCGAAGTAGCTCTCGATGCCGGGCCCCGGCGACAGCACGACCGCGAGGTGCTCGTCGCGATTGCCGAGACTCAATAGGTACTCGCTATAGCCGCGGAAGAACGCCGCCAAGCGGCGCACGCGTGACTGGGCGAACGCATCGGGGAAACTGCGGGAGGTGATGATGCGGTTTTCCAGCGCATAGCCGGCGCCGGCCGGCGCTTGGGTCCGATTGGACAGCACGAACCAACGACCGTCCGGCGCACGACCGAGATCGAAGGCCAATAGATGAAGATGAATGCCGTCGCGTGCCTCGATGCCGTGGCACGGCACCAGAAACTCCGGATTGCCAAACAGCATTGCGGTCGGGAATCCGGCCGACTTGATCAGCTGCTGCGAGCCATAGAGATCGGCAACGATCGCATTCAGTAGCTCGGCACGCTGCACCAGGCCGGACTCCAACGCGGCCCATTCGTCGGCGGCAATCAACAGCGGAAACAGGTCGAGCTGCCAAGGCCGGGCACCGTCGCCGTTGCCCGGCGACACGTAGGTGACGTTGTTCTCGCGCAACATCCGCGCGGCAGTATCCGCTGCGTTCTGGCGCGCGCTGCCGGGCATCGCCGACAGCGCCGCGAGGAACGGCTGCCAATGCGACCGCACTCGACCATCGGCGCCGATCAATTCGTCGAAGGCGCCCGCAACCGGCCGGTAGCCAGCGAGCACGTCTCCTTCTGACACCGACGAATGCGTCACGCCCGTCACCTCATGGCCACCGCAGATCGAGGGTTACAGGCGCCTCGTCGCGCACCCGTATCGGCGGCTCGCGGTACGGCCCGACCGTGTGGCCAAAGGGTTGGAAACGCGCCAGCCGCCGGCTCTCGGCTTCGTACGCATTGACCGGGAAATGCTCGAAGTTGCGGCCGCCGGGATGGGCGACGTGGTACGTGCAGCCGGCCACAGCACGCCCGCTCCAGCGGTCATAGAGATCGAAGGTCAACGGCGCATCGATGCCGATGGTCGGATGCAAGCTCGCCGCCGGTTGCCAGGCGCGAAAGCGTACGCCGCCAACGATTTCACCGCGTCGTCCCGTGCTCGTAGTCGGCACTCGATGGCCGTTACAAACGACTACGAAGCGATCGTCGTTGACACCCGTCACGCGTACCTGTAGCCGTTCCAACGACGAATCGACATAGCGCACCGTGCCGCCGGTGGCACCCTCTTCGCCCATCACGTGCCACGGTTCCAAGGCTTGCCGCAGCTCCATCTCGATGTCGCCATAGGAAACCACACCATACCTTGGAAATCGGAACTCGTAGTGCGGCAGGAACCAGTCACTCTGCACAGCATAGCCGGCGCGCTGCATGTCCGCGACGACGTCCTCTAGATCGTTCCACACGAAATGCGGCAGCATGAAACGATCGTGCAACGACGTTCCCCAGCGTACCAGACGGCCTTCGTAGGGCGTTTTCCAAAACCGTGCGACCAGCGCAATGAGCAACACCTGCTGCGCGAGACTCATGCGCGCATTGGGCGGCATCTCGAAGGCGCGAAATTCCACCAAGCCGAGTCGGCCGGTCGGCCCGTCTGGCGAGTACAGCTTGTCGATGCAAATCTCGGTGCGGTGCGTGTTGCCGGTGACGTCGATCAGCAGGTTGCGGAAGATGCGATCGACCAGCCACGGCGGTACAGCCGTGCCTACTGGTGGTACTTCCGTGAACGCGAGCTCGAGCTCGTAGACCGAATCGAGCCGCGCTTCGTCGATGCGCGGCGCTTGGCTGGTGGGCCCAATGAACAGTCCGGAAAACAAGTAGGAGAGCGCCGGATGGTGCTGCCAAAAGGTGAGCAGGCTCTTCAAGAGATCCGGTCGTCGCAAAAACGGACTGTCGGCCGGTGTGGCACCACCGAGCACCACGTGGTTGCCGCCGCCGGTGCCGGAATGCCGGCCATCGAGCATGAACTTCTCGGTACCGAGACGGGCGAGCCGCGCTTCCTCGTACAGCACTTCGGTGGTGGCGACCATGTTCTCCCAGTCGCGGCTCGGATGAATGTTCACCTCGATCACGCCGGGGTCCGGCGTGACCTTGATGACGTTGAGGCCCGGATCGTACGGTGGTGTGTATCCCTCTATGCGTACGGGCACTTCGAGTTCGGCCGCGGCGTCTTCGACGGCCGCCAACAAGTCGAGATAGTCGGCGGCTGTAGTGGTCGGCGGCATGAACACGTTGAGGTGCCCATCGCGCGGCTCCACCGACAACGCCGTGCGCACGGTAAATTCCCCTTCGTCCGCCTGTTGGGCAGCGACGGCTTGTGGCGTAGGCGCCGGTTCGCTGCTGCGCAAAAATGGTTGCCGCAGCGGGTCCGGTGGCTCGAGTGCCTCGAGCATGCCAAACGGATCGGCCGGCAGCACGTGGGGATACACCACTGGCGCCAAGTGCGGCAACGAGGGCAACGGCAGCCGGTAGCCGACCGGCGAATCGCCAGGTAAGAGGAACAGCCGGCCTGAGCGCGTCCGCCATCGCTCGGCAATCCAACGCCGTTGGCGGTCCGGTGCATTCCACCGCTGCACAGGCAACACGCAACCGACGGGCGTATCCAACCCTCGCTCCATCACACGCGCGAGCCGCTCGCGTGCCATTGGCTCGTCCAGCTTGTTGTTCATGACATCGACGTTGTCGGGCAATCGGCGCTCGGCAGCGACGAAATGCAACGGATCTTCGAACACGGCCTGCACGGCCGCTTCGCTCACGTGCAGGCGCCGCGCAACACCCTGCGCCAGCCGCTCGGCGAGCGCATACGTGGGCGCATAGTCCTGGCCCTCTTCGGCGATCAAGTCGCGACGCGTCCAGAGTGGCAATCCGTCACCACGCCAATACAAGGCATAGGCCCACCGCGGCAATTGCTCCCCCGGATACCACTTGCCCTGGCCAACGTGCAGCAATCCATCGGGTGCGAAGCGCGTCGCCAGACGCGCAATCAGATCGGCGGCACGCGCCCGTTTGGTCGGACCGACAGCAGCCGTGTTCCATTCCGGTGCATCGGGATGATCCACACCGACGAAGGTCGGTTCGCCACCAACCGTGAGTCGAACGTCACCGGCTGCGAGCTCGCGATCGAGCTTGTGGCCGAAGGCTTCGATGTCCCGCCACTCGGCCTCCGCGTACGGTAGCGTGACCCGCCGCGACTCTAAGATGCGGGTCACGTTCATGTCGAAGGCGAACTCGACTTCGCATTCCTCTACGGCGCCGGTGACCGGCGATGCCGACACGGGATGCGGCGCGCAGGCGAGCGGTATGTGACCTTCACCGGCCAGCAAGCCTGAGGTCGGGTCGAGGCCTACCCATCCTGCACCGGGCAGATACACCTCGGTCCACGCATGCAAATCAGTGAAGTCGTGCGTCGTGCCCGACGGGCCGTCGAGTGACTTCACGTCGGCGACCAGCTGAATCAGATAGCCCGATACGAATCGCGCGGCCAGGCCCATGTGCCGCAAAATCTGCACCAATAACCATGCTGAGTCGCGGCACGAACCACGACCGAGGCCAAGGGTCTCTTCCGGCGTCTGAACACCGGGTTCCATTCGGATGACGTATTCCACGTCCTGCGACAGCCGCTGGTTGAGACCGACCAAGAAATCCACCGTCGGCGCGGCGCGGGGCCGCTCGAAGGCATCCAGCCAACGACGGAGTTTCGGGCCTACCGGATCGGTATCCAGATATGGCTCGAGATCGTTGCGCAAGACACTCTCGTATTGAAACGGATATTGCTCGGCCGCGGGCTCGAGGAAGAAGTCGAAGGGGTTGAACACCGCCATGTCGGCAATCAAGTCGACACGCACGCGGAACTGATCGACCTTGTCCGGAAATACCACACGAGCGAGGAAGTTACCGTGCGGGTCTTGCTGCCAATTCAAGAAATGGCCCTTCGGTTCCACGTCGAGCGCATAGCTCAGAATCGTCGTGCGGCTATGCGCCGCCGGCCGCAGCCGAATGGTCTGCGGGCCGAGCCTCACGCGCCGGTCGTATCGATAGCGCGTCTCGTGCGTGAGCGCGACGTGGATCGTCATTAATCGAATCTCAGCAGCAGGCGCGAATAATAAGCCGTATCCAGC
>QJXZ01000055.1 GCA_003248125.1 Gammaproteobacteria bacterium
GACACTCGCCATTGATCGCAACTTTCTTGAAGGGGGAAAGCATATCTGTCATCCACCAAACATTTTCGAAAACAATCCTTTCCGTTCCACGTGCGCGCCGGTCATCGCCAATGCGAGCTCCCTTGTCGCTCGCGCCAACGGTGATCGCGGGACATGCTCGAGCAATGGCTTGCCGACATCGACGCTCTGGGCCGCCGCGGCATAGTCGTTCGGAAGCAGTAGTAGGTCATCCGTGCGCAGTGCTCGCTTGACGTCGGCGATTTCCACGGCAGCCCGCTTCTCGTGGCGATTGACCACACAACGAATCGCTTCTGCCGGGATTCCAAGCTCGGTTCGAAGCAGCTGGCGTAGATAGGCCGCTTCTCGAACGGACAGCAGCGACTGCTGTAGCACGAGCAGGACCGTATCGGCACGGCGCAAAGTCGCCATACCCAGCGCATCGAGATGGCGAGGGACGTCGATCACGACTTGATCGAAGGTTGAGCTCATGAGGCCCAAGATGTGTTGCCAGCTCTCGACCAGCATGCTCGAGGTCGAGTCGACCTGAACGAGCTCCTTGCCGCGCACGCCGCCCAAGAGCGCTACGCCACTCTCGTGTGGCGTCAAGTAGGCACGGAACGCCACCTCGTCGAGGTCATCAGCGTGCATGATTGCATCGATGACACCAAGCTTGCCCTGAACATCCAAATACTGACTAAGCGGCGCAAACTGAATGTCGAGATCGACCAGCCCAGTACGGCAGCCACAGGCACTTTGCAGGGCGTGCGCCAAGTTTACAGCTAGAAACGAGCTACCAGACCCGCCCGTCGAGTTCACGAGCGCAGTAACGGTGCTACTTCCGCTGTGAGTCGCAGTAGTCTCCGCGAGCAAGCGCGCGGTGGAGCCGAGCAGATCGGATTCCGAAATCGGTTCCACGAAAAAGTCCCGGCAGCCGGCGCGCATGGCAAGGCGCATCAACTCGGGATTTTCTTCGGCGGCGATTACGATCACGGGTGGACGTTGATCTGCGCTGCGCTTGGAAAGCTCCTCGAGTTCGAGACTGACTTTCGCGTCCACATGCACAATGAGCAACGACGGTGAAGACTCGCTACTGTGCAACGGATCGCAGGTGCCGTTCGTCATGTGGCTCTTCTGCACTTCGAAGCGAGACGATCGCGATAGACAATCGGAGTAGCGGTCCACCGCCGCGAGATTGCGGCCGGCGACGACGATGTTGGGGTGACGTGTCATGCTAATTGTCCCCTCTGGTCAACATGTGGAAGTTCCCGTCGGGTACACGCCCAAGCTCTCTCGCGGCAATGTGGTCGCGAACGGCGGCACCGTGAAGGTTCGCGCGACGATGGGAATTAGAAGCTGGTGTTGATAGTTCACGATCCGAACGCGTACGAACGCGATGTCTCCATAGTCGGCCATCGGATCGGCGATAGCTGCGCCCGTGCTGGTCAAGTATTCGACCACCACGTTGCCGGACGTCAGTCCACCGACAAGCGTGCTGTTGCCGGGCGAGAGTGCCGAAGAGAATACGGTGATGTCGGCGATCGCCGGGTCGTTGACCTCACAAACAGCGGCAACGCGTGCGCCGCGCCGCGTGGCTTCTTCGAGCGCGTTCAACACGAAAAATACGCGGCCCACCTCGATCACGCCGATCAGCACCACGAACGTCATGGCACCGACGATCGCGAATTCGACAATGGCGATGCCACTCTGGCGTTGACGTACTTTGTTCATAGCGCACGCATCGTGATCTGGGGTCGAAACTGGAAGCTGGGCGTGAGATTGGAGGCGAATCCGAACATCGGTACTACTGCGAAGATCGAGTTGTAGTCGTACGTCGCCGTCACCGTGAAGTCGCCTGGCCCGGCAGTTGCGATCGTCACTGCACCCGCTGAAAGACCTGGCAACAGCGGCGTTCCGGTGCCTTGGACATTACCGTAAACAACCAGATTCGCGGCTTGAGTGCTGAGCGTCGGGCTCAAGATGATCGCGCCAGTCGAGCCATGGTAAGCCTCGGATGCGACGTAACGTGCAGCATCTCGAATGTGCTTTGTCAGCGCGTTGTACTGCATGAATGCGCGCGAAAATTCCGCGGTGCCAATCAGCACCAACAACAGAATCGGTATCGAAATGGCGAATTCGACCATGACCGATCCATCCGAGCGCTTTGCTCGCATTCCACCACGTGAAATCACGACGGCACCGCGTCGGGATCTTTATAGAGCTGAATGATGTGCGGGCCGGGCCCGGTGACCGGCTCAGGACCCGGACGACCGGTAACCTCACAATTGCCGACGAACTGGCCGTACACATGGCTTTCGTTGCCCTTCTGGATGGCCTCCTGAATGAGATAGAAGCAGGCAAATCCAAGCAACGGAACTTGACCCTGGCCATTAGTGGTGCCGTCGCAGTTTCCGACCGGCATGGCCAAGATCCGGCGTCCAAACTGTCCTATCGGCGGTTCCCTGTCGAAGGATGACGTGGTCAGCCGCGCCTCGTACTCCTGGTAGTCGAAGAACGTAATCGCATCGGGATCGACGGGATTGCCCTGGTACAGAATCGCGTCCGAGCCGGCGTCGTAGGTGAGCAGCGGATCGGGCTGCTCGATGATGACGTCCGGCGGATATTGGCTCTGCGAGCCAGCCAGCGGCCCTTCGTATATGCCGAGCCGTGTGTTGATCCCCTGCACCAGGGGACCCACCGTGTTGCCAGGCTCGGTTTCGATCACCGCTTCGTCGGAATTGTCGACGCAGGCATCGTAGTCACCTGCCAACGCACGGCGAATGTCGGCACCACCCGCCGACCCGTCGAGCCGCACGAGTTGGAAGTTGCCTGGGCCGACCTCGAAGTCGCCACCTGAGGAGGCTGTTTTGAGAATCTCCGGTTCGTTCGGTGTGTAGCCGAAGTAGGGGTCGGTCGGATCGCTCGGGTCGCCGCACACCATCATTGGCGCCACGTTGCACACCTGGCCCAAGGTCGGGCTGGGTCCCGCCACCGCGGTGGCACCCACCACCTTCTCGGTGACGCCGACCACTCTGACGAACCAACCCGGTAGCCGCAGGTTGCTTGCGATCACACGAACGAACTGCGCCGGCACCGTACCGGGAACGAAGGGCTCCAGTGTCGTCGAGAACTGCACACTGACCGTGAGGTCTCCCGTGGTGTAGCTGCTCTGGATCTCGGCGTTGCTCAGTGCGCCGGCATTGTCTGCAAACATTGCCAGCGCCTCCGTGCGCGCCGCATCGGCATCACCGTTGGTTTGATCAAGCGTCTTCGCTGCACTCAATGCCGCCGCGTCGACCACATTCTGCAACCGCGTCTTGTTGATCATGCCGTGCGCCCCATCGAGCGCGAGCGCAGCGGTGGCAAGCAATGCCACGAGCCCGATCGTGACCAGAATCACGACGATGCCGCGCTGCCGCTGGGGCGCGATGGTCTTCACTGCGCATCCTGACCGAAGACATCAACCGTCGGATCGCGGCGGATGCTCTCCGGTCGTGCGACGTCTTTGCGATAGGTCTCCAGCGCATTCTCGAGTCGATTGGGATCACTCGACTCCACGGGCGCCGGGTCTGCCGGGCCAGGATTCAGCGTCTGCGCTCGCACCATCTGGCGCACCGAGTTGCCGAAGTCCTGCTCGGTCGCCGTTTGGTTGTTCGAGCAGCCGGCCAAGAACGCAACACCGAGTACTGCGACCGCCATCGACTTGCAAATTGCCAAATTGATCGAATTCACTGTGCCACCTCCGTTTTCGGCGCCGAGCCTTCGGTGCGCCCCATCAAGAAGAAGTCGGTATCGGTCGGCTCGTAGAATCGATCCGTCGGAAGTCGAATGTTGTCCGGCGACATGGGCTTCGCGAGCCGCGGCGTCACCAGGATCACGAGTTCGGTTTCGTTCTTCAGGAATTCCTGACTGCGGAACAATGCCCCGAGGATCGGCAGGTCGCCGAGTCCGGGAAACTTGGTCACCACCTCGCGCACGTTGTCGTTGATCAGCCCCGCAAGACCCATCGTCTGCCCTTCGCGAAGCTCGACAGTTGCAAGCACACTGCGCTTCGTCAGCGACGGGATTACGAACGCTGAAGTCGATTCCGCGGTGCGGATACCGACCGTGTTGGAGTTCGCCAACTCGCTGACACTGACATTGACTTTCATGTTCACGATGCCGCCGCCCAGTACGACAGGCAGGAAAGTGAGGCCAACCCCAAACTCCTTGAACGTGACCGTCACGCCGTCGTCACCGCGCGGTACCGGGATCGGGAACTCGCCACCCGATAAGAAGCGCGCCTCTTGACCCGTGAGTGTCGTGAGCGTGGGCTCGGCCAAGATCTTGGCGAGGCCCTTCTCCTTGGC
>QJXZ01000162.1 GCA_003248125.1 Gammaproteobacteria bacterium
GAGAGTACGGTCTGGCTCGCGCGCGGTATGTCCACGAGAGTTCGTAAATGAGTCTCAAGTCGGAGGCCGAGCCGGTCCAATCGCCGGCGGATTTCGAGCGATTGCTACAGGTGGCCATGTCGGACGACGGTGGCGGTGAAGCGGATCCGTCCGCCGAGCAAGTGCCGCTCTTGTTGCTCGTCGACGACAAACCCGAGCTGCTGCAGAGTCTCTCCGAGCTGGTACGAGCGCATGGCTACCGGGTCGTCGAGGCGCTTGGTGGACGGGCCGCGATCGATGCGCTCGGCAAACAATCGTTCGACGTCGTTCTGCTCGACCTGATCATGCCGGAGTTGAGCGGTCACGACGTTCTGGAGTTCGCCGCCCGTAAAGGTATCAATGCCAAGTTCGTGGTGGTGAGTGGAGACACGAGCTTCGCCGGTGCGCGCGATGCCCTGACGCGTGGTGCCTTCGATTTCGTGAAGAAACCCTACGAAGCGGCGGAATTGCTGGCTGCGCTCGAAAAGGCGCTACGGCACCGTGAGCTCGAGCAGCGCAACGTGCACATGGAGAACCGGCTCCTCATGTCAGAGCAACTGCACCGGTTCATCGTCAATAGCTCTCCAGATCTGGTGTACATCCTCGACCGAAACGGCTGCTTCTCGTTCTTGAACGATCGCATCGAGACTTTGCTCGGCTACAGAAAGGAAGAGCTGGTCGGCAGGCACTACTCCGAGCTCGTGCACGAGGAGGATTTAGATGCCGCACGTAACCTATTCAACGAGCGCCGAACCGGCGGTCGGGCCGCGCAGAACACGGAGCTCAGATTGCGATCGCGACGCGCACGCAGTACTGAGCGACCGTTTCAAAGCCAATTCGTTTGGATGGACCTAACGGCACAGGGGGTGTACAGCGATCACACTGAGCGCACGCGGGCGAATTTCCGGGGCACGTACGGTACGGCTCGCGACATCTCGGAGCGGAAGGAGGCAGAACAGGTCATCAACTTTCAGGCCTATCACGATCTTCTTACGCATCTGCCCAACCGTGCGCTGCTGCGCGACCGCTTGAGCCTGGCGATCGCACAGGCCGCACGGAACAAGCGTCGTCTCGCTGTAATGTTTCTCGATCTCGATCGATTCAAGATAGTCAACGATACACTCGGTCATACGATGGGTGATCGCCTGTTGAAGGCCGTTTCGAACCGGCTGCAAGGCTGCCTTCGGAAGGGCGACACATTGTCGCGCTTTGGCGGTGACGAATTCACCTTGTTGCTCCCTGAAGTGCGGACGCGGGATGATGTGGTCGTGATTGCGGAAAAAATCCTCGACAAGCTCGCGGCACCGTTCGTGATCGACGGGCACGAGTTGTTCGTCGGTGCAAGCATTGGCGTCGCGATGTATCCGGAAGCTGGCGATTCCGTGGAGTCCTTGATCCAGAGCGCCGACATTGCCATGTATCACGTCAAGGGCCGTGGCAAAAACGGCTATCAGTTCTTCGCGGAGGAAATGAACTCGAAGTTCTCGACTCGGTTGTCCCTGGAGCGCGAGCTCCGAAACGCGCTGACGAGCGGCGAGTTGCGCGTCTTCTATCAACCGCAAGTATCGCTCGACGATGGTCACATCGTCGGGGTCGAGGCGCTGGTGCGCTGGCAACATCCGAGATTGGGCCTCATTGCGCCTGCCGATTTTCTATCCGTAGCTGAAGAGACGGGTCTCATTACTCAGGTCGATGAGTGGGTGCAGGCAAGAGCGTTCCAGGACATCGGTGAATGGCGCCGGGTCGGACTCGGAAATGTCCGTTTGTCGGTCAACATATCTGCGCAGCAACTCGAGCAAGACGGCTTTCTAGAGCGATTCTTCACTGCTTTCGTTGGGTCGGGCATGGCGCCGGAGCAGCTGAAGATCGAGATCACCGAGAACGCGATCATGAAAGACATCGAAGTGATCGTTCCCAAGCTGCGCGAGATGCGGCGACGTGGTCTGCGGATCGCGATTGACGATTTTGGCACCGGCTACTCGTCTCTTTCGTACCTGCAGCAGTTTCCAATCAGCACCTTGAAGATAGATCGCAGTTTCGTCGGTGACATCCGTGCGGACCGAAGCGATGCGAGCATCATCAATGCGATCGTCGCGATGGCGAAGGGGCTCAAGCTGGATTTGATTGCCGAAGGTGTGGAGACGCGCACACAGCTGAATTATCTGAAGTCGCAGGGCTGCAAGGAAGTTCAGGGCTTCATCTTCAGTCGTGCCATTCCGGCGCCAGAACTGATGGGGCTACTGCGCAACAACCCCTTTGCCGGCGTGCTGCGCGGAGAGCCGGCGGTCGTCGCCTCGGCGATCTGATTGCATCATCGGGTGTCTGGCCCGCTTCCGGGCCTATGACGTAACATGGCCGCCCTTCGAGCGAACGTCGGCGCCCATGCGAGGATTCACCACGACGATAGTCCACGCAGATCGGTTGAACGCGATCGAGCATGGCTCACTGCACAAGCCCATTCATGCCAATGTCGCGTACGGCTATGCGGACGCGAGAGATTTGGCGGCGGTCTTCCAGGGTCGCCAAAGAGGTTACTCGTACGGCCGTCAAATCAATCCCACAGTCGAGGCGCTCGAGCACAAGATCTCGGAGATGGAAGCGGGTGTCGCGAGCGTTTGTTTCGCCACTGGCATGGGCGCGATCGGCACTCTCTTGTTTTCGTTGCTCAAAGCCGGTGACCACTTTGTTTCGTCATCGTTCCTGTTCGGCAACACCAACAGCTTGTTCAACAGCTTCGCGGCACACGGTGTCGATGTCACGTTCGTGGATGCAACCGACGCTCGGGAAGTCGGAAACGCGATTACGCCACGGACGCGCCTCGTGTTTGTCGAAACAATCGCTAACCCGCGCACGCAGGTGACCGATCTCGCCGCGATCGGACGCCTCTGTCGCGAGCACGGATTGGTATATGTCGTCGACAACACCATGACATCGCCCTATCTATTTCGTCCCGTTGACGTTGACGCAAGCTTGGTGGTCAACAGCTTGACGAAGTACATTGGCGGACACGGCAATGTGCTCGGTGGAGCGCTCACCGAGGTTGGCAACTTCGATTGGTCGGCGTTTCCGAACATCGATCCCACCTACCGCAGCGGCGATGCCCGGCTGTGGGGATTGACCCAGGTGAAAAAGAAGGGACTTCGTGACTTTGGCGCCGCGATGAGCCCGGAGTCGGCGCATCACGTAGCGATCGGTGCAGAGACGCTGGCGTTGCGCCTCGAGCGACAATGTGCCAACAGCATGGCACTCGCAACTCTCTTGGCCGAGCGCGAGGAAGTGCGCAAGGTCTACTATCCGGGTCTCACCGACCACCCGGAATATGACCGCGCCAAAGCATTGTTCCGGCATCCGGGTGCGCTTCTGTCGTTCGAGCTCGACTCGTCAATAGACGTGTTCGAGTTCTTGAATCGTCTGCAGGTTATCGTCAAATCGAGCAATCTCGGTGACAATCGGACCCTTGCCATTCCAGTCGCCCACACGATCTACTACGAAATGGGAGCACAACGTCGCGCGAGCATGGGTATCGACGACTCGCTAATTCGCATTTCGGTGGGTATCGAGGACATCGATGACTTGGTCGCGGACCTCGAAATGGCGCTCGAGGGGTCTCGGAGTCGATGACCGAACTGAACTTCTTGCCAATGTCGACGTGATGCGTACTGCACTGCTGTCCACAAGCCTACCTTTGCCGAACCGACGGCAGGGCAAGGTGCGCGACGTCTATGACGTTGAGCTATCCGACGGTAGCCCTGGCGCGCTGATTGTCGCGACCGATCGCATAAGTTCCTTCGATGTGGTCATGGCCAACGGCGTACCCGGGAAAGGAGTGGTGCTGACGCAGCTAGCGCGCTTCTGGTTCGAACGTATCGCTAAAGATCTGCCTCACCATTTGATTTCGACGAACCCACGAGACGTACCGGGATTGAGTGACGTCGACCGCACGATGCTCGAAGGTCGCATGATGCTGTGCCGACGTACGGAAGTGATTCCCATCGAATGTGTGGCTCGCGGCTACCTTGCGGGGAGCGGGTATAGGGACTACGCAGCGACGGGCAGCGTATGCGGTATCGCCTTGCCACCTGGTCTACGAAACGGAGATCTGTTGCCGGAACCCTTGTTCACGCCCGCGACCAAGGTGGAAAGTGGCCACGACGAGAACATCAGCTTCGACGAAGGCGCCGAAAAGGTCGGTGTCGATCTCATGCTCTGGCTCAAAGAGACGACGCTCGCGCTTTATCGAGACGCCCATAGCTACGCTGCCGAGCGCGGTGTAATTCTCGCCGACACGAAACTCGAATTTGGACGGATTCCGACATCGGCACGACCGCTCTTGATAGATGAAATCCTAACGCCCGACAGCTCCCGATTCTGGCCTGCCGATGCTTGGCATCCGGGCGGTGAGCAGCCGAGCTTCGACAAACAATACGTACGAGACTACCTGGAATCGCAGGTCAAAAGCGGCAACTGGAACAAGGCGCCGCCCGGCCCGAAACTCCCTGACGAGGTGATCGCCAGTACACTCGATCGCTATCTCGAGGTTTACGCCCGACTGACGGGAGAGGACCTGATCCTCGATACGTAGCGTTCACCGATTCATCGGTGAGGCGCGTCACTGTGTCGCTCGCTGGTCGTCGACTACGGCGCCATGTCCAGCAGCTCCTTGAATCCCGACGGCTTGTGCGCGCCGATGATCAGTTGCTCGAGTACCCCAATACCGCGCTCCGTGCCGGCATCGGAAGTCAGAGTTGCTTTGCAGATGGCTTGAATGTGGATGTTGGTCGGATCCGTCGGTGCAGCATCGGCCAGCACATACTCGTCGAACACTGCGGCAGATTCACCGTGATAGCTGCCGTGACCCCACTCCGGGTGTCCGTAGCCAAGTCCCTTCATGTAGAAGTGATACTGAGGCTCTAACTCTATCTTGTAGTTGCCGTGGTGTGGACTTACATAGTTCACGATCGCGTGGGCAGCATGCCGCGTGCCGGACTTGAACGAAAGCGTGCTCGATACGTCGTCGATCTCAGCAGATCGACCGGCACCCAACTTCGGTGCGATCACGCCGCGCGTATTCCACGGCTTGCCTTCAGCGTCGGAATTGACATGGTAGAAAGCGCCGCAGGAAGGGAAGTTGCAGGGGGCCCACAGCCAATAGAATTGTGGGGCGCCGGCCGATGGGTTCGGTTGCGGATCGCGGGCGCCGACCGGTCGCACACCCCAACTGCGGTCACGCGTGCCCTGGACGCCGAGCCTGTCTAGTTCGAAGCGCTCATTCTTCAGCGTAATCGTGCCGCGGTAGTCGCCATTCTGCGTCAAGCGTGTGACGTCCATGACCACTTGTGTGCCTGCATGACGTGTGAAGCGAGGCTCTTCTATGGCATCGACGCGGGCGTTGAACTGGATGTCGGCGGAGAAGCCATGGTCCGGGTCGTTCGCCACGACTCGCAATACGCGCAACGGCTCGATGACTTCGATCTCGATCGGCCCTACGCGGGTATCGAGACGTTCCATTCGCAGTGCTCTCGACGCGCGCAGGTTGTACTGGCGGCCATCGTGAACCACGCAGAACGCAGCATCCATGATGTTCAGGGTCGGATACACACCGAGTGCTGCAGCGAAGAACAGCGCGCCGTCCGAACTGTAGCCGTTGAAGAAGTAGCGGTCATAGAAGTTGCGGTGGCCTCCAGCGTACGCAATGGGCTCTGGTGTTTGATGAATGGGATAGTCGTCGGCTTTTGTTAACATCGTTGCCTTTCGTCGTGCATGTGCTGGGATCCCCAATGTAGCCATGCGCGCGTGGGCGCTCAAGGTGACGATGGGACACGCAGTGAACTGGCCGGACTACAAGCGGCTCTGTGATCGACCGGACGTAGTGTCTCGGTTTCTGCTCGAACAAACCGCGGAAGTGGTCGTCGATGTGGAATTGGCGAAGCGGCTGCGGGGCGTGCTCGCGACGGCGCCGATCGCGAAGCCAGAAGGTCACCGCGGTCCGCCGGCGTCGGACATGTTCTTGTTCGATCTGGATGCGGACGACGCACGGGCGATCGTGGCATACGTGCAGCGTGCAATTGCGGCAGGTCGAGCCACTTCCGCGACCAGAGGACGTGGCCTCGGTGGCTTTCTGGATGCGTGGCTAGAGATAGAGCGATTTCTGGAGCGGCGATTGAATCAACATGGAGAACGGACGATGGCGAAGCATTCGGTGGAGTCGCTCGTTACGGGCAAGGTCTGGAAGGTGCAGTCGGAGATAGGCCAGCACGTCAACGAGGGCGACGTGCTGCTGATCTTGGAATCGATGAAGATGGAGATACCGATCGAGAGCCCGGCAAGCGGTAGGTTGATCGCGCTCAACGTGGCGGAGGAGCAGGCGGTCACCGAGGGTGAAGTGTTGGCGATCGTCGAAGGCTGATGTCAGACTTCGATTCGCGGACACCAAGGGAGAAACCATGACTAATCTCGTGACGATCGACGTGCAAGGCGGCGTCGCCGACGTACGACTCAACCGACCCGATAAATACAACGCGTTGAGCCCGGACATGTTCTCGGCCATCGTCGCGGCTGGTGAATCGCTAGTCGAGCGGAAGGATGTACGGGTCGTCGTACTATCGGGTAACGGCAGAGGCTTCTGTGCAGGGCTCGACTTTGGCAGCTTCCAAGGCATGGCCGGTGGGACGCGTGCGACCAGCGAAGCGCCGAATCTCTTCAATCGATCACCTGATCAGCCCGAGAACCGGGCGCAGCGGCCGGCAATGGTGTGGAAACGGTTGCCGATGCCAGTGATCACTGCGGTGCATGGCGTTGCCTACGGCGGAGGGTGTCAGATCGCATTGGGAGGCGACATTCGCATTGCCGCGCCCGACGCGAAGTTCTCCGTCATGGAAATCAAGTGGGGTCTCATTCCTGACATGTCCATCACGCAGACGCTGCGAGATTTGATACCGCTCGACGTGGCGAAGGAGTTGACGTTCACGGGTCGGGTGCTGTCCGGCACCGAGGCGAAGGAGCTCGGTCTGGTGACGCACGTGACGGACGATCCTCTGACGGCGGCGATGACCCTCGCGCGCGAGATAGCGGGAAAGTCACCCGAGGCGATACGGTTCGGGAAGCAGCTGCTGGAAGCTTCGTGGCATGCGGACCCCGCGGTCGGGCTCGCATTAGAGCAGGAGCTGCAAGCCAAGCTGATTGGTAGTCCCAATCAGATCGAAGCAGTCAAGGCCAACTTCGAGAACCGGGCGCCGGTGTTTCGCGATCCGAGCTGAAGGCCGACGCTGGTGAGCTGGGAAGACGAGGTTCGCGAGCTCGAAAAGCGACGCAAATTGTCGCTCATGCAAGGTGGCGAGGCCGCCATCGATCGGCAACACGCTGCTGGGCGTCTCACGATACGTGAACGGGTCGAGCTGTTGCTCGACCGCGATAGCTTCCGCGAGCAAGGTCGGGCGACTGCTGCACCCGAGTACGACGATGCCGGCGAGATCAAGGGCTTCGTACCTGCCAACTACGTCGTTGGGCTCGGCACGATAGAGGGTCGACGAGTTGCGGTCGGTGGCGAGGACTTCACGTTGAAGGGTGGCTCTCCCAACGCAGCAGGACTCCGCAAAAGCGTGTACGCCGAGCATATGGCGGTGCAGTACCGGGTGCCGCTGGTTCGCCTTCTCGAAGGCGGCGGTGGCAGCGTCAAGGGATCCGGGCGCAAGGGCGCCACCGTGGGTGAGCCGGTATTCGCCGAGCCGCGCTTTCGTATCATTGCCGACGCCATGGGCATGGTGCCGATTGCGTCGGCTGCACTCGGCGCGGTTGCCGGATTTCCGGCTGGTCGCCTCGTCGCGTCGCACTTTGCCGTGATGGTGAAGGACACGTCGCAAGTGATGGTCGGCGGCCCGGCGCTGGTCGAGCGCGCCCTCGGCGTGTCGCTGAGCAAGGAAGAGCTCGGGGGTGCAGCCGTGCACGCCAAGAGCGGAGTTGTGGATAACATTGCGGCATCGGAGGCCGATGCCTTGGCGCAGATGCGCCGATTCTTGTCGTATCTACCGAGCAGCGTTTGGGAGCACGCGCCGCGATGCCCGTGTGACGACCCGACCGATCGTGTAGACGAGATGCTCTTGTCGATTGTGCCGCGTCAGACCAATCGCGCGTTCGATATGCGCAAGATCCTTCGCGCTGTGCTCGACCGGGATTCGTTCTTCGAGATCGGGTCGCGGTTCGGACCCAGTCAGATCGTTGGCTTGGGACGTCTCGCGGGGCAGCCCGTCGGCGTGTTTGCCAACGATTGTCGAGTCTATGCGGGTGCTATGACGGCGCGGGCGGCGCAGAAGTACAGACGTTTTGTGGAGCTGTGCGACACGTTCCATCTGCCGGTCGTGAACTTCGTCGATCAGCCGGGATTCATGATCGGTCCCGATGCCGAGCAAGCAGGCACGATACGCTACGGCATGGCGGCAGTGGCCGCGGCCGTGCAGGCTTCCGTACCTTGGGCCGTCGTGCAGGTACACAAGGGGTTTGGTGTTGCAACCGCGGCGCACTACGCACCCAATTCCTATGTGCTTGCTTGGCCCTCGGTCGAATCCGGCGCCTTGCCTCTGGAGGGCGGCGTTGCTGTTGCATTCCGCCGTGAGATTGCACAAGCCGCCGATCCCGATGCGAAACGCCGCGAGCTCGAAGACCAGCTGCGATCTGCCCGTTCGCCGTTTCCCCGCGCAGAGAGCTTCGCAGTGCACGAGCTGATAGATCCGCGCGAGACAAGGCCAATGCTCTGTGAGTGGATCGATCTGATCCAACCGAGGCTCGCGACCTTGACGGGTCCCCGCACGTTTTCGATGCGGCCCTGAGTACATCATGGGAAAATTGCGCGCTTTCGCACAACGGCAGACGAGGAACGTAGTATGACTATCTCATTGGAAGGGCGTGTCGCCATCGTTACGGGTGCCGGTGGCGGGCTCGGCCGTTGCCACGCATTGGAACTTGCGCGCCGGGGAGCCAAAGTCGTGGTCAACGATTTGGGCGGTGCGGTCGATGGCACCGGCGGTTCGTCGGAGGCAGCAGGTCGAGTGGTCGCCGAAATCGAGGCCGCGGGCGGGATGGCGATCGCAAATGGTGGGTCCGTATCCGATCCCGCTGGTGCGCGCAGCATGGTAGCCGACGCGATGGGCGCCTGGGGCCGCGTGGACATTCTCATCAACAACGCGGGCATATTGCGCGACAAGAGCTTCACCAAGATGTCTATCGAAGACTTCAGAGCTGTACTCGACGTGCATTTGATGGGGTCGATGTACTGCACGAAGGAAGTGTGGCCGATCATGCGCGAGCAGAACTATGGCCGCATCGTGATGACCACGTCGCCGTCCGGACTGTACGGCAATTTCGGCCAAACCAACTACGGCGCAGCCAAGCTCGGGCTGGTCGGATTCATGAACACGCTCAAGATCGAGGGTGCGAAGAACAACATCCACACCAATGCAATTGCACCAGTAGCCGCAACGCGTATGACCGAGAGCCTGATGCCCGAGGAAGCGCTGAAGCGCTTGGGCCCTGAGCTCGTCACGCCAGCAGTGGTGTTCCTATGTAGTGACGACGCGCCCAACGGCGTGGTGCTGCAAGCAGCGGGTGGCCGCTATTCGGTCGCGTGCATCGTCGAGAATGCGGGCGTCGATCTCGGTGTCGATGCGACCGCCGACGATGTCGCATCGAGCTATGCCCAGATCTCCGATCTGACAGGTGCGAAACCGCGCAACATGCTTCAGCTGGCCCAGCAGTGAGAGTCGCGCTGGCACCGTGAGTGGCACGATCGAGCGTTCCGGGCGAGCGCGCAAATGCGACAGACGCTCGAGCCTTGCTGCAGTTTTGGGATGATCGTCCTGCAAGTATAGTGGTCGCTTTCGTGGTGCCGTGGACGACGATGGCGGCCATAGTATTGACACTGACGTTGACTTTGATCGTGGCGGGATGTGCTTGGCTCGCGCTCGGCACGCGAATTGCGCTCGCTGACGATCCGCGGCAGAACGACATATTCAATCTGCTCGCCTATGCTGCAGTCACGCTGGTCGTCGTGTTTCCCTTCGTATTCTTTGTCATCGAGCGACTGTGAAGGGACCGGATTTCGGCATCGATCCGGATGCTGTGAAGGGCTTCATGCATCCCGATGAAGGGCGTCGTCTCTACGAACTCGCTCGCCGGGCGAGCGCACTCGGACCATGCCTCGAGATAGGTAGCTATTGTGGCAAGTCGAGCCTGTATCTCGGCAGTGGCTGTCGGGATGGCGGCGGATTGCTGTTTACCGTCGATCATCATCGGGGCTCCGAAGAACATCAGCCAGGCGAGGCGTACCACGACCCCGATCTGTTCGATAGCCTGACCGGGCGTATGGACAGCTTACCGGCGTTGCGTCACACGTTGCATGCCGCGAACCTCGAGGACGTGGTCGTCCCGGTCGTGGCCAGATCGTTCAGCTTGGCCAAGGTTTGGACGATGCCCCTTGGACTGGTATTCATCGATGGTGGCCATAGTCATGCGGCGGCGCTAGCCGACTATCGCGGCTGGGCACCGCACGTCGTCGTAGGCGGCTATCTCGTCATCCACGATCTGTTCGACGATCCGGCGGAAGGCGGGCAAGCTCCGATCGAAATCTACCGCCTCGCGATCGCCTCCGGACTATTCGAAGCGGCGCCGCGCACGCGCACGCTCGGCGTGTTGATGCGGCAGTAGGTCAACCGCGGTGAACAGCCGGGATGCGCTGGTATGGTTGGATAGTGCGTCGGCCGCGAGCAGTACCGCACCCGCCGTCCAAGTCGGTTGCTCCTCGGGCCACACGATACCATCGCGCAGGGCGAATCCCGTCCACCATCCGCCATCGCGCGATCGATAGGGTCGCAACCAATCGAATACGTCTTGCGCAACCGTACGACGGTTGGCGGCAAGCAGCGCGAGCGTCAGTTCGCAAGTCTCGGCGACGGTCACCCACGGCTGATCGGATACACATCGACAGCCGTGACCGGGTTCGACGAACTCATGCCATCGAGCATCAATGCGTGCTCGCGCCGCTTCTCCTTCGACGACGCCCGTGAGCACGGGGTAAAACCAGTCCATCGAATAGCGTGCCTTGCTGGGCCAAGTGCGGTCGAATCGCTCGGGTCGGTCTCTGAGCGCGGTGCCGAGTATCGCTCGCGCGGCAACCCACGGCTGTGGATTACGCTCCACTTCGAAGGCAAGGTTGGCCATGCACTCGAGGCTCTTGTAGATCGAGCTACAGCCGGTCACGAGTGCGTCTTTGTTGATGCCGGTGCGGGTGTCGAGGGCCCAGTAGATGTCTCCGTATGGCGATTGCAGATCGAGGACGAAATGCATCGCGGCATCTGCGACTGTCCAGTACTCACCAAGGAAGCGACGATCGCCGGTGACCTGAAAGTAGTGCCAGATGCCGGTTGCTGCGTAGGCGACGAAGTTGGTTTCTGCCCGCGTGCCGTCGCAGACGTGGCCGTCACGATACGACGCGAGCCAGCTGCCGTCCTCGAGCTGACTTTCGGCAAGCCACTGATAGGCGCGCCGCGCTGCGTCGAAGCGGCCGGCAACGGTGAGCCCCATGGCCGCCTCGACGTGGTTCCAGGGATCGACGATGCCGTCGGCGAACCAGGGGATGGAGCCGTCGTCGGCTTGTACCGAGACGATGTAGTCGGCGCTCGATTCGAGATCTTGCACCGAGATGGTCACGTGATCGCTCTGACGAAATAGAACACGGTGCTCTTACCGATCAGTGGGTTCAACAACCGCTCGAGCAGGTTCGTGACGCGCGGGCTGCGCATGAGATCCCAGACCAGAAATCGGTGATAGGTCCTCACGATTGCCGACTCGTCGGCCCGCGACTCGAACAGGCAGCGAAGCCACCAGTACGGCGAGTGCAATGCGTGTGCAAAGTGGCTCGAAAAACAGACCATCCCCATGGATTCGATGGCACTGCGCAGCTCGGATCGACGGAAAATGCGTACATGACCACCTTCCACTTCATGGTAGGCGTGGGACAACTGCCAGCAGACCCACTCCGGTCCGTAACGTGGCACGCTCACTGCGAGTAAGCCGCCCGGTTTCAGAACCCGGCGAATTTCCCGTAGCACCCGCCGATAGTCGAGTACGTGCTCGAGCATTTCGCTGCAGATCACCCGATCGAAGGTTGCATCGGCAAACGGCAGTGCGAGCCCGTCGGCGCACAGAAAGTCCAGCTGGCGACTGCCGCCGTCCTTTACGACGAAGTCGCCCTGGCGCGAGCGTGCAGTTGCCAGGTCGCGCATCGACAAGTCCAGTCCAACCACTTGCACATCGGCGTTCAGCCACGCTGTGAGGGCGTGCCGACCTTCACCGCAGCCGAGGTCCAGCACGCGCTGACCAGGAGCCAGCGCGAGGCGTCGATGATCAACCGTTGTGAGTCCCATTGCGGATCGCCTGCTGGTAGATGTGAGACATTGCGATAGCGGCGCCGCGCCAGTTGAAATGCTCGTTGATTCGAGCCAACCCTAGTCGCGCGAACCGCGCGCGCTCGGCCGGCGACTCGATGAGCAAACGAATACCGCGCGCAAGCGCGGCGGAATCGCGTATCGGCACGATGATGCCGGCGTCGCCGATGACCTCTGGTAGTGCTCCGCCCGCAGCGGCGACGACGGGCACGCCGCACGCCATCGCTTCGGCGGCCGGCAGGCCAAAACCCTCGTATTCCGACGGCACGACTGCGATGGTCGCGCGCGCGTACAACGAACGGATCTCGTCGGTGCCGATTTGGTGACGGAAATCGATTCGATCGCCGATGCCGAGCGTTTCGATCAACTGCGCAGTGGCACCACCCTGACGTGGCCGACCGACCAGCGTGAGGCGTAAGTCGGGATATTGGGGAGCAAGCGCGGCGAGGGCACGTAGCAGATGCTGAGTACCCTTGAGGGGCGCATCGGCACTGGCCGTTGACACGAGATGCATCTCGTCGCGCCTGATTCCGGGCATCGGCGAGAAGTCGTCGAGGTCGATGCCGTTCGGTACGACGTGGATGCGTTCGGCACGAATGGCAAACGCTTTTCCGATGTCGGCCGCCGAACACCGGCTCACGGTGACGATGTGCTCGAGGCGCTTCACGACGCGCGATTGCATTCGCAGAAACGAGTGCCAACGCCGTATCAGCAAGCGTTCGCCGGCGTCCTTGGCGTTGGCGAGCGCAATGTCACGGTCGCGAGTGATGGGGTGGTGAATCGTCGCGACCAAGGGATAGCCCATGGCGACCACGTCGAGCAGTCCGTAGCAGAGGCTCTGATTGTCGTGCACGACGTCGTAGTTCGGCCGTTGTCGGTGAAAGTGTCGTGTCAGCCTTCGACCGAAGGTAAAGGGTTCCGGAAATCCACCGGTCAGCATCGAGAAGTACTCGAACAGATCGGTAGCCGAGCGAAAGTGCGAAGGCTTGAGCGCCGTGACGTGATTGGGCGTGGCAAACAGATTGAGCCCCGGCAGCGGCACCAGCCGTACGCGCGGATCGAGTTGCGGATAGGGTTCGCCAGAGATCACATCCACCGAATGGCCAGCGTCCACCAAGGCTTTCGAGAGGTATTTGATGTAGACGCCTTGGCCGCCGCTGAAGGGATTGCTGCGGTAACCCAGCAACGCGATCTTGAGCGGACGATCGTGCGTGGCCTCCGCTACGGGAGGCGTCTGCAAAGAATGCGATGCTTCGAGCGCAGGCGCCCGGATAGCCATGGGTCCGTCCTCGTTGCCGCGATCCGTGCGGTGGACGGACCGATGTGCAGATGACGGATTCTAGGCAAGCCGTGCGTAACTTTCACGAGTGTGTGTGACGCACAGCACTCGTGCGTCGTGCGCGCTATGGACCGAGCGTCTCAGCGCGCGTTTATTGCGATCTGCGGTACCGGACGGTCGCTCGCACGACGCTGGAGCTGGC
>QJXZ01000331.1 GCA_003248125.1 Gammaproteobacteria bacterium
GATCCTGGCACGTGAGTGCCGTTCGCGCGGGGTGAATCAGCGCAGCGCGGTGAACGCCCTGTGTGAGCTGCATGGATGCGTCGCGAAAAACGTCATCTTAGCAAGCGGGCATCAACCTGAGTCGAGCGCAAAGCAGAGTCGATGCTTAGAGCGGCACCCGACGCTGCTCGACTGCCTAAGGACTGCGCGCGGCCCCAGCTTCCAACAATGCATCGATCGCCCCGGCCGATAGGCCCGCCTCGGTAAGTATTTCGCGGGTATGCTCGCCGAGCATCGGCGCCGGCCGTCGAATCGCCGCTGGCGTTGCATCGAACCGCGCCGCGGGGCGCGGTTGCCGCATTCGCCCGGCGACCGGGTGATCGAACTCCTCGATCAGCTCGTTGACGCGAATTTGCTCGTGGCCGATGACATCGGCACGATCGAGCACCGGCGCGCACGGCACACCTTCGCGATCGAGCCGCTCGAGCCACTCCGCGCTACTGCGCGTACGAAGCACCTCGGCGGTCATGCGCAGCCGTTCGACGACGTTCACCACTCGGCTGTTGGCGGTCCTGAAGCGCTCGTCGGCGAGCCACTCGGTTCTCTCCAACGCCCGACACATGCCCTGCCACTCTGCGTCCGACACGGCCCCGGCGGTGATGTAGCCGTCGGTGGTCTCGAAGATCAAATCTTGCGCGAGCTGTGCACGCGCCGCCTTCACTTCCTTGCCGACGAACGTCAATCCGGTCATACCCTCCGGCCACAGATACGCGACCATCGTGTCGAGCATTGCCAAGCGCACGTGTTGGCCCTTGCCCGTTCGCTCACGCGCAAACAACGCGGCGGTAATCGCCTGCGCAGCGGTTACCGCTGTCGTCTTGTCAGGAATGATCGTCCGCACCATGCGCGGTCGCCCGGTATCGCGATCCGCCTGAATCGAGGCGAGCCCCGACAACGCCTGGATGACGGGATCGTAAACACGCTTGTGCGCGTAGGGCCCCGACTCACCGAAGCCACTGATGGAGACATAGACGATGTCGGGCTTCAACTTGCGCACCGGTGCCTCACCGAGGCCCATCCGTTCGATGGCGCCCGGCCGGAAGTTCTGCACGAACACGTCGGCGGTCGTGATCAACCGTTCGAGCGCAGCCATGCCGGCGCGGTTCTTGAGATCGAGCGCGATCGAGCGCTTGCTGCGATTGGACGATACGAAAGTCGCGGTCAGGCCGGCACGATTCGGCCCCATGTGCCGAACCAGATCGCCATCCAGCGGTTCCACCTTGATGACGTCGGCGCCCTGGTCGCCAAGCATCTGAGTTGCGACGGGTCCCGAGATCATGCTGGTGAGATCGACGACGCGCACACCCTCCAATGGGCCCGCAGCGGTGGTCATGCGCGCAGCGCCTCCAGCGCTATGTTCTTCGCCCACTTGTAGTCGGCCTTGCCGTTCGGTGCTCGCCTCACCTGATCCACTACTACGATCTGGCGCGGCGTCTTGTAGCCGGCCAAGTGATCGTGGCTGAACTGAATGAGCGCCTGATCGTCGATCGTCGCTTCGTCGCGTGACGACACTACCGCCACCACGCGCTCGCCGAACCGATCGTCCGGCACGCCCACCACCAGGCAGTCGTACACGCCGGGATGCTGTTTGACGACTTCCTCCACCTCTTCCGGAAACACCTTTTCCCCTGCGGTATTGATACAGACACTGCCCCGACCGAGCAACGTGATGGTGCCGTCGGCTTCCACTTGCGCGTAGTCGCCCGGGAAGCTATAGCGCACGCCATCGATCTCGCGAAAGGTCTCGGCGCTCTTTTTCGGATCCTTGTAGTAGCCGATGGGCACCAGACCGGTGGTTGCGATCTTACCGATCTCGCCTGAGCCAGCCTGAACTTCCCGACCGTCGTCAGTGAACACCTTCACACCAGGATTGAGCGTGAACTTGGCGGTGCGGGCACCGGCTTCGCGCGTGCTGATCGCGCTACCCATGCCGCCCTCGGTGGAGCCCATGGCATCTACCAACGTCATGTCGTGATGCTTCAGCAGACCCGCCTTCGTTTCAGCGCTCCACATGACGCCGCTCGACGTGATGGTCTTGAGCGAGGCGAGGTCATATGGCGATCCTCTTGCTGCCGCATCGTCCAATGCTGCAAGCATTGGCTTGGCGAACGCGTCACCGACGATCACGACGTCGGTGATTCGGTGCCGTTCAACGAGTTCGAACATGAGATCGGGATCGAAGCCGAGCTTCGAAATGGTGACCACCGTGCCACCAAGCGATAGAGGAATCATCGTGCCGAGCCACATGCCCGTGCCATGCATGAGCGGACAAGCCGGCAGGCTCACGGGCACTTGGTTGGTCTCGCGCAACGCCTCGATCACCGCCGGAACGTCCGCCGGCGTCTCCGGTATTGCGACGCCGCGGCCGACAGCACTCATCGAGAGCAACGCCTGACAAAAGTAGCCGTTCGGGTACATCACACCCTTCGGCATGCCGGTCGTGCCGCCCGTATAGAGCATGTAGACATCGTCGGATCTGCGCACCATGCGCGGTGCCGGCGCGTGATCGCGGATGGCCCGTTCGTAGTCGATGGCACCATCGAGCAGACCTTCGGTCGCGTCGTCCAACTGTATCCACAGCTTGACACGTGGCAGCTGCGCACGAATCTCCCAGATCCGCATGGCGTACGTCGATTGGTAGACCACCGCCTCACAATCGGCGTTGTCCAGTAGGTAGACGAGCTCGTCCGCTTTGTAGCGGTAGTTGACGTTGATGGGGCAGCCCCGAACTTTGAATACACCGTATTGCGCCTCGATGTACTCGTTGGAATTGTGCAGGTAGATGCCCACCTTCGAGTCGGCACCCAGGCCATGCGCTTCGAGCAACGACGCGAATCGCGATGCTCGGTCGTCGAACTCCCGCCACGTTCGCGTGCAATCGCCGCAAATCAGCGCTGGCGCATCCGGTTGCGCATCCGCGACCTGCTCCCAAACCGTGGCAAAGTGGAAATCCATCGTTCTTCCCGGGTGCTTCGACGCTCCTTCTTACTCAAGTGGACGCCGTGTGCGCAACCTGTGCCGGCTCGCCAATCGGTGGGCAAATCCACCACCTGATCTCGCACAGGAAAGCCCACGCCCATGTAAATCAATGAGTTACAAGCTGGCACGAGTTATGAATAGCAGGGGCCAGAAACATAGCTGGTCTGGAGCACGAACAATGAACCCGGTATTCCGCCTGTCCCGCATCGACGCGCCACGCGCCACCTTCTGGTCTGTGCTGTTGCTGATCGTCGCGCTCGGCGTGTTCGGTACCTGGGCACATGCCTTCCACCCGACACCGGCGGCCGAGACAGCCACAACCGCATCGCTGCCGTTGTCGCTGAACGATCTGGTCGGCGTGGTGGCGCACTGGTAGAGGAGGCCGTACGCAATGCAGGGCAATCACCGTTACGGCAACGACGATCGACGGCGCCTCGGCCTCGACGCCAAGGAAGGATTGATCGGCGGCGTCTGTGCCGGCCTCGCCCACACGCTCGATATCGACGTGAGTTGGGTGCGCGTGGGCGCCGTGGTGACGGCGATCTTCTTCACCAAATTCGCCGTCGCTGCTTATCTCGTCGCGTGGTTGGTCCTCGATCAGCGTAGCCATTGACGCACAACAGGTCGGTGCAACGGCTGACGCCACCACTCCGACGCTGAGTGCATGATCGAATTGTTCCCCCCCCACTGACCCGGTCCTGCCGGGTCTTTTTTTAGCTGAACCAAACGAACGCAGCAGCCAGCCCCGCAATGGTGATTGCAAAGGCAATTGCGGCGGTCAGCCACGCTGGTCGACCTTTGGTCGCCGCCGTCTGTGCTGCGGGTGCGCTGCTCGCCGGCAGCTGGAACAAGCATTCGATGGGACCGATGCGCACCTTGTCGCCATGCTTCAAGTAGCTGATGTTGGCCTTCTGGCCATTGACGAAGGTGCCGTTCGCCGACATCTGATCGATCACCTTCCAGCGGTTTCCCTCGTTGACGATCTTGGCATGGAAGCCGGACACACCCGCATCATCGATGACGATGTCGCGTGCAGCTTCCGCACCGATCTCCCAAACGTTGGTTGCGCGCCCCGGCGCGAGCTTCAATCGCTCGCCGCCGTGGCGGCCCGATTGCACGACGAGGTAAGGCGCATCGACGGTGCCCGCAGTTTCGGTCGCTGCGCGATCGCCACTTGGCGCGCGCATCTCTTCGAGTTCCGCTGGATCGAACAGCCGTGTGCCCTGTCCTTGGCGTTGCTCGGGATCGGCCCAGCTGCCTGGTGCCCGCGGCCGATTTTGGGCAACCACCGTCTGATGATCCGCGCTCGACGGCTCGGCCGGGCGAACCACCGTTGCATTCGGGTCCGCTGTCGCGGGTGCGGTCGACTCGAGCACGAACTCCTCGGCATCGAAGCGTACCCGGTCGCCTGCCTTCAACGCGGTCCGGTCCTTCACTTGGTTACCGTTGACGAAGGTGCCGTTCGCGGAGCCGAGATCAGTGACCCAGACACCGCGATCGTCCGTGGTGAGTTCGGCGTGGCGCCGTGATGGATGCCCTTCGGACAACACCAGATCGGAGTCGGGGTTGCGCCCCGCGATCTTGACCCCGTCGATCTCGACGCGCTTGTTACCGACGACCGATCTCAGAACGAACTTTGCTGCCACCTCAAGAACTCCTTCTCAATCATCGCGAGCAAGCTCCCTCTCACAGGCAAGCTCGCCTACGCATGAACGTCACAGCCACCCAATGGCTCGCGCGCCGAGCACGAACACCGCGACCACGACGGCCGCACCGATACCCACTGCCGCCGGCCACCACGGGCGATCCGCCCAGACACGCCATCGCGCCAACGCGTCTGCGCGCTCCGCTTCGATGAGCACCGCACTGATGTTGTCGCGGCCGCCCCTCGCGAGCGCCTTCTCGACGAGACTATCCACCGCTTGCTCGAGACTGCCAATCGCCAGCAGTTCGCCGATCTCGCCGTCGGTCAACTCGTCGTTCAGCCCATCGCTGCACAGTAGCACGCGGTCACCGCACCTCAGCGCCAGCGACGAATGGGAAGGCACCGGCTCACCATGGCCGAGTGTCTGCGTGATGACGTTCTTCTGGGGATGCCGATATGCCTCCGCCTCGCTCAGCTCGTTGCGCTCGAGCAAGAGATTCACCAGCGAATGGTCCTTCGTGATGCGCTCGAGACGGTGATCGCGAAACAGATAGCCCCGGCTATCTCCGACCCATGCGATCTCCAGCCGACCGCCGGATATGCGTGCAACCACTACAGTGGAACCCATGCCGCTACGCGAAACGTTCGCGGATGCCGCGTCGACCACGGCACGATGGCCGGCCAGCACGGCATCGGCGAGTGGACCGTTTGCGCCATGGCGGGCGACGGTATCTGCAACGATGCGGCTCGCAACCTCGCCGCTCGCGTGACCGCCCATGCCGTCGGCGACCAAGAACAGTCCCTTGCTCGGTTCACACCGCACGCTGTCCTCATTGTGACCGTACACGCGGCCGATGTGACTATTGGCAGCAAATTTCGCCATGCGATTCAGAGTCCGTTCAACAGCGTACGGGCGGCGGCGACGAATCGATCGGGCCGAAACGTCTTGTCGTCCGCCACCGTCTCGAACAATGCGTCTACCGCGCGCCGCACACGATCGCCGTCACCGAGCGCGATGTTCAAGCTGTCGACGGCAAGAAATGCCTGCTCTGCAGCACCGTAGTCCGACAACTCGCCGTTCGCTGCGGACCTAACGATCGCCTGTCGAACGGCAACGATCGTCGCACGATCGAACCTTCGTTCGCGCCACGCGTCGCGGCGCGCTTCGATCAGGCCGGCAAGTTTCGTTGCGGCAGTCCGCACTGCAACGACACTTTGTTGGCCGGCTCGAATCAGCCCCTGAACCTGCTCGGCGAACGATTCCCGGATCTCTGGATCGAGTACCGTCATGATCGCGAGCAGAACGCGCAGATGATCGTCGTTGAGACGCAAAGTACCCGGGTCGATGCCCGGGCCGGCGAGTGATCGCGACCACCTTCGATCGTCCATGGCATGGTGACAGCCCTGGCAATCGTACAGCGCAAGCTCTGGAAACAAGCCATTCGGTCGATCGAACCAAGCGCTGGACTGCAGCTCGAGCATGCGCTGTGCGCCGACCAGCTGACCCATTAGCCAGAGCCGGAAGCCCGGGACATCGCCCTTGCGCCGCACATAGTCGTCGTCGATCGCAAAGTGGGCCGGCTGATTGATGCCGAACGCATCGAGTTCGAACGACAATCGCGGATGTCCGGCGCCCATGATCACGTGGGTCGCGAAACGGTCGCGGCCGCCCATGTGACAGTCGAGGCACAATGCTGCGCGCTCGAGTGGATGTTCACTTGGGAAGAGCCCCTTTGCGATATTGTCGGCGTGGGTGGCGTTGGGCTCGGTATGTGTTTCGATCCACAGCTCTGCGCCGCCGTGACATGCTTCGCACCCGACGCCATCGGAGAGCTGGAACTTGCGGCCGCGCTTCGCGGCCGGCACGTTGTCGGCGTGGCAGTCGAGGCAGATCTTGGCAGTGGTAGCACTTGCGAGCCCGAGTTTGGCGGCCATCGCCTTCGACTCGGCAGAACCGAGCGTGAGATAGGCTCGTGCGTGCCGGTCTTCCGCGGACCAGATGCGGTATTCGTTGAGCCAAACGTTCGCATCCTGCTGCGCTGCGAGCTTGCCGTGACAAACGCCGGTTGCACAGCTCGCGACGCCGAGGTGAATGTGGTCGTCGACGGCAGCGCTAGCCACGCTAGCTGCCGCGATCATCGCAACGCCGACCAGGCCGCCGAGCCGTCTCACTTGCCACCGTCCACATTGGTCACGAAGTACGGCTTGCCGCCGTCGTCGAGATAGAGTTTGCGCATTTCCTCGAAATTGAGCGGACGGGAGCCACGGCGACCGAAGATCGCCACTTGGCCGCCGGTCTCATCGACTGCACGATCGCGCTCCAAACCCTTCGATAGGCTGATCGCCGGCCGCTGCGTGGGATAGCGCGCGATCAGCTCCGGCTTGGGGTCCGGGCTGAATCCATAGAACTTGGGCTGGCTGTCTGGCGAGGTGAGCTGCAACACCTTCAAGCCCCCCACACCGTCGGCGACGTAGGCGAATGCACTCGCGTTGGTGGCGGCCACCACTACGTCGCGTACGTCGACCAGCGCGCCGTCCGCATCGAACCTGAGGTACTCGCGCGGTGCCTCTGGCCGCTCGACGTCGACGATCACGAGCCCTTCGGCACCGGCAGCGACATAGGCGAAGGTTCTGGCGACGAATACTTTGTGCGCATCGCGCAGCGCGATCGATCGGTCGACCAGCCGCGGCAGTGTCGGGTCGGTGACGTCGATCACCTTCAAGCCGTCGCGATCGGTAACGAACAGATAGCGAAATTGCAGCGCCGTTGCTCGCACGTCTGGCAGGGGAACTTCAGCGACTACCTTCGGCGCAAGCGGCCGATGGAGATCGACAATCACCACGCCGCGACGCGCCGCGACGTAGGCGTAGCGACCGCCGACGCTCAAGTGCCGGGCATCGTCGAGCACGCCGCCGTCATTCCAGGTGAGCGCACGCTTCAGGAAGTTGTTGCGCGGTTCGCCATCTACCAAGGTGTTCACGTCGACGAGGATCAGCCCTTCCTCGGCATCGGTAACGAGCGCGTAGTTGTATATCGGATGCATCGGCTGTTCCTGGTTGTCGATGCGCATCAGATCGCCCTGGTTGCGCATCGGCGCCACCGGCTGATTGGTCGGTAACACGACACACGTCGCGTTCTTCGAAGCGACCCGGGTGTCGTGGCCAAGCGGACTGAACGGCGCAGCAATCAGGGGCTGTGAGACCCCTTTGTTGCCGATGCTGGCAATGTCATAGGCGCGCATTCCATGTTTGCCTTCGGCGGCGAACAGATACTCACCTCGATGCTGCAAACAGCCCACGGCTTCGCCGGTGTCGTATGCAAACGCCGTCTCGAGTACCTTGCCGCGCGCTTGATGCGCGTTCCACCAATCGGGATAGGCGTAGCGATGGAGGTAGCTACCGATCACGGCCTGCGGTTCCGGCCATTCGGTTACGCGCACCGCGTTGAGCTCGCCGTCACCGCCCACGTAGGCGTGGTAGCCGATGAAATTGACGTAGTTCGTCCCCTGCGCGAGCAACTGCGCCATGATGGCGTTGTTGTCGTTGGCCTTCGACAGATGGCAATCGGTGCAGGTCTTGGTCTCTGTTTTGCGCTCGGTGTGCGGGTAGTGTGGCGCGAATGCCTGCGAGCTGAAGCCGCTCGCCGCGATCGGCGGTTGCTGCACATAGATCTTCTCGCGGTTGGCGTTGGTGGACGACAACACCAGTGCAGACGACGAGCGCACCGGCGCGATCTTGCCGCCCTTCTGCGGTCCGCGCCTGCCGATCAGGAACATCTCGTCGCGCGCGACCTGCGGGTTGTAGGTCGCGTAGTTGCGCGTCTCGCCGCCTTCGTAGTGGTGACGTTCGGTCTTCCAGTTCGCCTCGATCGGTAGGTGACATCCGCCACAGCTCGTGGTCCAGGAGGTGTGGCAGGTGTAGCACTCCATGTCGTCGTATGAGTGCGCAAGCTCGGACTCCGGCACCTTGGCGCCCCACTCGAGCGTAGCTGTGTTCTTGCTCATCAGCTTCGCCCGCGCGGCTCTCGCGTTGTAGTCGAGATGCTTGGGATCGACGCTGTCCTTGACGAGACTCACGCGCCATTCCAATTCCGGGTCGATGACCGAGCGCTGATAGAGCGAACCCTCGATCCACTCGAAGCGACGCCGGCCATCGGGCGTGCGAAGCGCCGCGAGATCCATTCCACCTTCGAGCGCAGCTGGTCCCGAAGTGTAGAGGTTCGGGTATTCGCGCACCGTGCCGTGGCAATCCTTGCAGTCCACCTCCACCGCTAGTGCCACTTCACCTTGAATGTGACCGTTGCCGTGATTGTCCTGCGAGAAGTGGCAGTCGGCGCAATGCATGCCTACATCGACGTGGATGCTCGACATGTGGACCGCCTTATCGAACCGCGCTGGATCGTCGTCCGCTACCTTGTTGCCCTCGGCATCGAGCAAGTTGCCCTTGCGATCGCGCTTGAAGATCGCTCGGAAGTTCCAGCCGTGGCCGTGGTAGTCCGCGAATTGCGTGTGCTGCATCTCCGGGTTGCGGTCCCACACCGATTTCAGGAAGTCGAGGTCGGCCCAACGACCACGCGGTGCCGCGCCTTCCGGATTGCGATCGAGCACCGCGCGCGTGCGCTCATCGCTGGGATATTGTTGTGTAGCCGGCCACATGCGCGGCGCATCCGGTTCGTAATCCCACATGGTGTAGCCGAGATACGTGTTCATGAACATGTTCGGCTGGTGCATGTGGCAGATCATGCATTGGCTGGTCGGGATGGCGCGGCTGAACTCGTGCTTGAGCGGATGGCCGTTTTCTTCTTTCGGTATCGTCGGATCGGTCGTGATGGTCGTTCCCGAGTGCCCGTACTTGGCATACACACCGGAGTGACGCGGCTCGCGGTCGTTCGCGTACACGACGTGGCAGGCCGCACAGCCCGAGCTGCGATAGTCACCTGGCTGATCGTTGGTGCCGAGGAACCAGAGAAAGGGATCGTTGAGCCGTGTCTTGGTGATGTTGATCACCGGCACCGAGATCCGTGCGCCCGTGCCGGGACCGCGGTTCGACTGCCGGATGTCGGGTCGGCCGGGCTCCTCGATGCGTTGCAGGAGCCCGAGCGAGTTGGGAAGCCCGGTTTCCGGAAACAGATTCGAGATGTTGCGACCGCCTCGTTCGAAGACCCGGAAGATGTCACCCGGCTTGATCGTCTCCCAAGCCGGCAATGGATACAGCGCGGGCAGAATTCCCTTTGCCGCAACCTCTGCCTCGAGCTCGGCCGACAGTTTCGGGCCGTGAATGATGGTGCCCGTGCCGTCGCGGTCGTACGACTCACCGAGGAGGTAGTTCTTGAACGGTAGGATGCCGTTGTTGTACGCAGCGCCGCCCCACAGCATGGCCCCCGTCGCATGCAGGCTGCGCTTGGATGCTTCGATGATTGCAGCATGGCAGGCACCGCAAGCCTCGTGGGCGATCCGCAAATCAGACGGATTGACGAACCGAACGTACTCCGGGCGCTCACGATTGAGGAGGGTATAGCTGCCCGTCGGATTGGCGCTCGACGGGAAATGCCATGCAGCAGGGAATGACGGCAGCACGTGTGCGCGATCGCGAATCTCTTCGTCGCGTGCGTCGGTCGCGAACACCGTCGCGTCACCACCGTGGCAGTCTGTGCAACCGAGCCGCACCGCAGGGCTCGCGTGCATCGAAGTCGAGTCGGTGGTCGTGTGGCACGACATGCAGCCGGCACTCTTGCGATCCGCATCGGCGGCGCTCTGACGTGCGGGTGCGTCAGGCGCCGTGACGTAGTTACGTTCGATCGCATGCTCGGTGTCGCTTGCCGCGGTCAGCGGCGCCATCAGGCAAAGCAGCACCAATGTGGCGATCGAATGCAAATCGCGGGCAAGCATGCTGCCACCAGACGCCTCTGGGAGCGTGCGCACGCTAATCGGCCATCGGCGCACTCGTGATGGCAGCGTGCTTGCCCGCGATTGGTCGAGATTCATCGTCGCCACCACTCCGCTAGAACGCCAGCAGCAGGTTGAAGAGGAAGTAGCCGGCATCCTCATCAGGGAACAGATCGTCGTAGCCTTCTCCGGCAATCAACGTGGCATACGAAGCGCGCACGACCACGTTCTGACTCATGAACGGCCGGTAGGTGAGCGACAGCGATACGTCGTGGCCGATTTCCTCGTCGATGCCAGCCTGGTTGCGCGCGACCTCGAGCACCGCGGTATCGGCGAATCGCAGGTAGTTCCAGTTCAAGGAGGCGCGCAGCTCCGGCAATACGTCTGCATCGATTCCTGCACCGACCAATACCAGGCCCGGATTCGTGAAGTTCGACTGTCCCTCCTCTTTCGACGACCGCAAACTCGGAAGCACGCCATTGCGACCCGACAGCGACACGCGCCCGCCGCCGATCAACGGCACTGCTTGGCGGATCCAATAGCTGGTATCGGCACCTGCGAATTGCGGATTCTCGAAAATTGCATCGAAGCCATGCGATTCGTCGTCGAAGGGATCGTCATCGCCGCTCGCGTAGAGGATCGACAACCGCGGGCGCAGCCAATCGAAATCCATGGACAGCTCCGCAGCGCCAAAGAACGCGAGCACGTCGGAGTCGACCTCGCGAAACGCCGCCGGTCGCTCTTCACCAACGGCAAGGTAGGTCGATGCAGAGACGTTCAGGCGGCCGATGTGGCCGTCGGCAGAATATCCGAGATAGCCGACGTCGTAATCGCGCAAGCGCTCGCCACCCAACGATGCTGGGCGCTGAATGAAACCATTGGCGTCGTAGTGCACGCTGTCGCTTTCTCGATTGCGGTTGTAAGCGAGCGTGAACTGCGAGGTGAGGCCGAGGATGCCGAGGTCTTGCCAGTACACATTGGCGATGAACACGTCGTCGTCACGGAGCGACTCGCCGACGTCGTTGAGGCCGCTGTTGGTATCCTTCTCGAGCCGCCTGAACCATGCCAAGTTGTATTGCAAGACGTTGTTGTTGCGTGTGCCGAACAGGCGCACGCCGAGCTGATTGTCCTGAAACAAGAAGCCGCGGAAGTCCGATGAGAACGGCTGTATGCCCACCCGCACACTGTCGAAGTCGTAGCGAGTCGACACGTTGCGCAAGTGCTTGTCGACGAACAAACCCTGTATGCCCAGATGGCGGTCGGTGCGATCCTTCCCCTCACCGGGATCGACATCGACACCCAGCACCTCGTCCAGCTCGACGTGGTTCACCTGCACGACCGGAATGAATCGGAACTCCCAATCCGGTGGTTTGAACGTCGTATCGCCTTTGTAGTAGACGAACTCGGTCGCGACGTTCTCGACCAAGACGGTCTGGTCGGCACCGCCGAATGCATCGATGGACCCTGGACCGCCGGTGGTGCTGCCGCCAACCGGCGTCGGCACCTCGCGCACCTCGGCAATCGTGTCCGCCAGCACGCTCACGTTGAAGAACCAATCGCCGCGCACTGGCTTGTCGGCCTTCAGGATGTTGCGGTTGTAAGGGTCATACCAACGGTCTTCGTAGCCGAGCGCGTCGACGATGCGCCAACGATCTGGCACCGGTACCGAATCCACGTAGTCGTCCATGGTCGGTCGTGGCACTGGCGAGACCGGGTTGCGGCTGCGCTGCGATTGATACAGCGGCCGCGACGGTGCGGCCGTGGACTCGGGCGCTACTGGTTTCGCCTGTGGTGTAACCACCCGTGCAGGTTCACCTTCCTGCGGGCATTCGATTGGCCGATATCCCGGGCGTCTACGCTTGACGATGCGGCCCGAGTCGTCCTGATAACAGGTTTCCGCCGCCACCGGCGTCGGGATGCCGAGCAGAATCACGCTCGCTGCAACCGCAATCAACGACAGTTTCATGGCGCGGGCAGCCATCACTTGCCCTCGCACACGTTGTCGGCGTTGGAATCGAGGAACGGCGCCGGCGGGCATTGCACGAAACGCAGGCGAACGCCTTGTGGTGTCAAGGTGTCGGCCCGGCGGTTCACGGGCGCGTTGCCGATCGCACCGCCCAGGGCAACGCCCGCCTCGTGCACGCCGAGGAAGGCGATCATGTCGTCCTGATCGACGCCGTCGCCGGAGACGCCGATGCCGCCGATCAGCACGCTGCCGCGAAATATCGGCACACTGCCCGGGAAGATCTGCATGCCATTGGCGAGCACCCGGCTGGTCTGCGTGGCATTGAACGTATCGTCGACACCCGGGCACTGCTGATCGACATCGGCCGTGAGCACCCCAGCACTCGCTACGGCCACCACGTGCTGCAAGATGGCGTTGATGACGAGGTCGAGCTGCAACCCAGTCGAGAATGGACTCCATTCGCCATCTATTTTCGATAACGGTCCCGGCGGGCGGCCGCTCAATCCGTCCGGAAAGAAAGGCCTCGATAGGTTGCCACCGGCGCGATCCGAGAACGCGATGTTGCCGTCGTCGAGTGCATTTGCGTCGGCCAAGAACGTCTTCACGGCATCGACGTAGTCACCGATGACGACGCTACGGGCGGCCGCTGGATAGGCCGCATCGGGCATCGCGCGCAGGAAATTGCCCGCCGCGGCGGACGAGTAGAACGCTGCCGTGCGTGCCTTCTGCAACGACACGTCGGTACCGAACACCGGCGCGTCCCGACTGCGCACGATTCCCAAGATCTCGCCGGTGGTGTCGACCACTGCAACTGTCACGCGGGCGGGCGTCCCAAGCGGCCGGCGAATCTGTGCCCGCGCTCGATTGGCCACGCCGAGCGCGGCGCGCAATATCGTGCGCACTTCGTTGGCCGTCAGGTTCGCGCCCGCCAACGCAGCACCATCGGTGCCCGCGCGCGGCGCATATCGCAACGCATTGGCCGCATCGACCAGTACGTACGCATCGAGGTTCGGGTAATCGACGCCAGCATCGGGCCGAATACCCGATGCCGGTTGACCGAACGCGAGGCCGGCGCGAATCGTGCCATCGCTGTAGCCGAACACTGCGATGAGCTGACCATCAGCGGGCGTCAGCGTGGCGAATCCCGGCGCGGTAGCCGGGTCGCGGGACAGATGATCGAACTCGACATCGGAGAATCTGAGCGTCTTACCGTCGACGGTGATCTGATCGCCGCGGCGGTTACGCGGCGCCGCGAAGTCGAAGGTCGCGGCCAACGCGATCATCTCGTCCAAGTTGCGATCGGAATCGAGGATATCGGCGTCCAGCGAATACAGGCCGTCGGCCACGACACCCACGCCGCCGACCGGCACACCGGCTTTGTAGAGCGGAAAGCCGCCCGGGTCGGCAGACATAGGGCCGAAATCGGCACCGACGCCATTGAACCGGCCCACCAAATCGGAGCATGCGAGCTGCGAGAACTGCACGCCGAACAAGGGTCCGGCCGGCTGGTTCTGTTCGCCGGGATTGAAGTGATCCTGCACGATCTGGCTGGCGACGCGGGTCGAAAACGCATTGCCTTCCGACGATAGGTATGCCCCCGTGATGGCCTTGGCAATCGCCGCCTGATCGTCGATGGCGGCCGCCAGCAACCCCGGCAGCCGGATACCTTCGAGACCACCGTCGATGACGGCGTTGCCACCGCCATCGATTGCGCTTGCGATCAGTACCTCCTCGCCGAGCGCGCTCGCCATGCGAAACACCCCGAGCACGTTGCCGACGCGATCGACCACGGCAATCGTCGCAGTCGCGCTTTGTGCTTTGGCTTCGGCCACTGCCCGTGCAATCACCTGTTGCACGTCGGCGACGGTGAGGAAACTCGCCGCGCTTGCGCAGCTGCCGTCACACCCCTGCGGCTGGGCCGGCGGCGCAACGCCCACGTTGCTCGCACCGCCGCCACCGCCGCAGGCATTGAGCAGCAAGATCAACATCAACGCCATCAGTTCGCGGCCAAAGCCTCTCCCACAAACCTTGTTGGTAGGAGCGAACTCGCTCACGAACCATCGCCGACTCATAGCGGTTCCATCTCTCGAAGCGCAGTGAGCGCTGCACCGGGGTGATAGCCATGACAGTCGATGCAACCAAGCACCACACGATCACCGCGCGATGCATCGGCATGGCACTGTACGCAGCTGTCGATGTCGGGGATCAAGAGGTCGGCGCTCTGCGCCGATGAATCCGCGCGGTGACAGGTCAGACAGGCCGCGTCGCCGCTCGCATCCTTCTGCGTCATGTGACTCGCGTGGTCGAAACGCGCCGACGGGAAATAGTCGGCGGCGAGGCGAATGGGTAGTACCTGAAATCGGCTGTAGACGTCTTCGTTGCCGTTGTCTTCCACTGCGTGACACGTGACGCAGCCGCGTACGGTGAACTGATTGATGGCTTCTGTGAGCGTCTTGCGCGTTGCGCACGCGTATGCGGGGCCCGTGCAGCGTTCGTCCTCCACCACCCGATCCGGCAGCCGTCGCTTCGCGCGCTCGGCTCGGTAGCCCTCGGGATCCGAGTACTTCTTCAAGTAGTGCCCTTCGATGGCGAGGATCGCCTCGATCGGCTCGCCATGCGGCAACTCGCGCTCGGGATCGGTCTCGTCGAATTTGAGATCGTGGCAGCTGCGGCAGTCGCGCTCCATGGTGATTGGCTCGAAATGCTCTTCGTCGGGCGACAAGCGATGGCAATCACGACATACCAGCGCCTCGGACGTGGAAATCGATCGCACCTTCTCAGGATCGAGGTGCACGTCGTGCGGGAATTCGAGGTTGCTCGATTCCACCGCATTCGCGACCTCGGACACTTCGAAGCGCCAGTCATAGGCGAATCCGGTGCCCGCGGCTCGCGACACCGATTTCAGCAGGTGCGCTTCAAACGACGGATGTGCGTCGATGTCGAATCCAGTCACCGCCTTCACTTCAGCTGCATTACCCGCCGGTTGGCGCGTCGCGTGACAATCGGTGCACAGCGCGTCGGCGGTCACCACCAATGTCGCGGGCTCGTTGTGCTCCCGGTGGCAGCTTGCGCATCGCTCGATCGCATCGACGTCGGCCAGTGCCCTATGGAAGTGGTCCGCGACCGCGTCATGACATTCGCGGCACGCTTCGTCGCGAACCAT
>QJXZ01000252.1 GCA_003248125.1 Gammaproteobacteria bacterium
GCCTACCGGTCCGAACACGAGCTGCTTGGCAGCCGCGACGTAAGCGCCCCCGGGACCCACAATTTTGTCGACTCGCCGAATCGACTCCGTGCCGTAGGCCAGCGCCGCGATTGCCTGAGCACCGCCGATGGTGAGCACGCGATCGACACCTGCAATCGCGAGCGCGGCGAGCACGATCGATTGGCGATCGCCTCTTGGCGTTGGCACAGTGACCACGATCTCACCGACGCCCGCGACCCGCGCAGGTACCACCGTCATCAGCACGGACGACGGATACGCGGCTTGGCCTCCGGGTACGTATACGCCGACGCGATCGAGCGCCGTCAACCGGCTGCCGAGGCGATTGCCGAACTCGTCCTCGATCGTGAACCCCACACCGATCTGATGTTCGTGATAGGTGCGAATGCGCCCCGCCGCGTATTCGAGCGCATCACGTTCGCTACGTGGCAATCCCTCGAGACAGGCTTGTAATTCGCCGGCTTCGACCTCGAGTGCAGCAACACTCGGAGCAGCGATGCCGTCGAAGCGCCGCGTGTACTCCAGCACTGCGGCGTCGCCACGACTGCGCACGTCGTCGACGATTGCACGCGCACGCGCCATGATCTGCGGGTCGCTCGCGATATCCCAGTGCGTCAACGCTGCAAGCTCGGTGTCGAAGTCATGCTGGTCGCTGTCGAGACGGCGGAGCGAGAGCATCACGATCAATCGCCGATGGCAGATCGCAGGGTGGCGAGCAATGCTTCGATCTCGCCGAGTCGTACCTTGAGGGACGCACGATTGACAATCACCCGCGCCGTGCTTTCGGCAATGAGCTCGCGCGCCTCGAGGCCATTCGCTTTCAGCGTAGTGCCGGTCTCGACGATGTCGACGATACAGTCGGCCAGCCCCATGAGCGGTGCGATTTCCATTGCGCCGGACAACGGAATGATCTCGACCGCGCGTCCGATATCCGCGTAGTGCTCACGCGCGATGCGCACGAACTTGGTCGCCACCCGCAGGGGTCTGCCATGCGGTTCGCGGAAACCGACCGGTACCGCCGTCATCAATCGACACGGCGCAATTTTGAGATCGAGGCGCTCGTAGTATCCGGTGCCACCGTGCTCGAGCAACGTATCCTTTCCGGCAACACCGAGGTCGGCTGCACCATATTCGACGAACGTAGGGACGTCCGAGCCACGCATGATCACGAGCCGGGCGCGACCGCAGCGAGAATCGAATACCAGCTTGCGGCTGCGCTCGATCGATTCCGCCGGCTCGATCCCCGCCCGCGCAAGCAACGACAGCGAATCGCTCAAGATGCGATCGCCACGATTGAGCGCGATGGTCAGCGGTCGGCGCGATGCGGCCATGGTCAGCGCGAGACCACCCGCTCGACATCGGCACCAATCTGCCCGAGCTTCTCCTCGATGCGCTCGTAACCACGATCGATGTGGTAGATACGATCGATGATCGTGGTCCCGTCGGCGACGAGACCCGCCACGACTAGACTGAACGACGCCCGCAAGTCGGTGGCCATCACCTGTGCACCGCGCAATCGCGGCCGACCTTTGACAATTGCGGTGGTGTTGCCGTCGAGCACGATGTCGGCGCCGAGCCGATTGATCTCTTGCACGTGCATGAACCGATTTTCGAATATGGTTTCGACCACTCGACTGGTCCCTTCTGCAACCGCGTTCAGTGCGAGGAACTGTGCCTGCATATCGGTCGGGAATCCCGGATACGGTGCAGTGCGAATATCCACTGCCTTGGGCCGACGACCCTGCATGTCGAGGGCCACGTAGTCGTCGCCCTGGTCGATGACCGCACCCGCCTCGGTCAACTTGAGCAGCACCGATTCGAGCGTCTCCGGCCGGGTTTCGCTGACACGAATCCGCCCGCCCGTGGCCGCCGCCGCGATCAGATACGTGCCAGTCTCCACGCGATCGGGCATGACGCGATAGTTGCAGCCGTTCAGTCGCTCGACGCCTTCGATCTGGATGGTATCCGTACCGTGGCCACTGATGCGCGCGCCCATGGCGAGCAGACAATCACCGAGATCGACGACCTCTGGCTCGCGCGCACAGTTCTCGAGAATCGTGGTGCCACGGGCAAGGGTCGCGGCCATCATGAGATTTTCCGTACCACCGACCGTGCTGATATCCATCAGAATGCGCGCGCCTTCGAGCCGACCGCCACTGCGCGCCCGCACATAGCCGTCGACTACCTCGATTTCGGCGCCCATCGCGGCCAGCCCCTTCAGGTGCTGATCGACCGGTCGGGGGCCGATCGCACAACCACCGGGCAGAGAAACCTCGGCTTCACCATGGCGCGCGAGCAATGGTCCCAACACGCAAAACGAGGCGCGCATCGTCTTCACCAGCTCGTAGGGCGCGCGGTGGTTGGCGATCGACTCACCGTGCACTTGAACGTTCATTTCATCGTCGATCATCACGTCGGCACCGAGCGAACCCAGCAGCTCGATCATCGTGGTCACATCGTGCAAGTGCGGAACATTCGACAAGGTGATCGGTTGGTCCGCCAGCAACGTCGCGCACAGGATCGGCAATGCGGAGTTCTTGGCGCCGGACACACACAGCTCGCCCGACAATCGCCGGCCGCCACGAACGATGAGCTTGTCCATCAGCTCGCTCCAGCTTCGTCCGGCGTCAACGCCCGTATGGTCACTGCGTGTAGCTCGCCAGCAGCGATGAGATCGGCGATCGCGTTGTACACCAGTTGTTGCTTCTTCACCCGCGGTAGACTGCAGAACGCATCGCTCACCACGGTGACTGACATGCGACTCTCGTCACCGTCGGTGGTCACTCGTGCGCCTACAAACGCTGCCTGAACTCTCGACTTCACCACATCGGCGATCACGATACCTCCTTGTACGGCAGCACGTCGTCGAGTCCCGTGAACCTGACCAGATCCAAGAGCGCAGGCGTCATGCCGGTGTATCTGATGGTCGCATCGTGACGACGCGCCAATCGCAACCACGACAACATCAAGCTCAAGATCATGCTGTTGCCGTTCTGGATACCTCCAACGTCGATCTCGATGGCGCGATCGCCGTCGGCGATCACCGAGCCCAATGTCTTGGCCGTAGCGTCACGATCGGCGCGCCCAGTCGAAAGGTTCGACGACCCCGTTGCACGGCACTTGCCACCTTCGACGGGCGTGAGATCGATCACTCGCCGGCCTCGGTAGCGGCATCGCCTTCGCGCATGGGATCGACGTCCTCGATCGTCACGGTCCACGCATTGATCACGGCGTCGATGTTGCCGCGATTTTGCGGCGACTTCATCGCGCTTGCGAACTGATTGCGGTACGTCAATCCGATGTTGATGCCGTTGATTATGATGTTGCGCATGCGCCACGCGCCGTCAGCCTCGAGGCGCATGGAATAGACCACGGGGTAGATGCGTCCTTCGTCGGAGGTCACTTCCATCGTCACGGTGTCACGATCGGGCTGCCGCGGTGGGCGCTCCGGCGGCACGACACTGATCTTCTGATCGGCGAATTCGAGCAGAGCTTTGCCGTAGGTGCGTACCAAACCCGACTTGAACGTGTCGTAGAAGCGCTGCCGCTGCTCGGGCGTCGCTTTCCTGTAATGCACGGCCATCACGCCGCGCGCAAAAGACTCGAAATCGACCACGGGATCCAGAACGTTCTGAATGGCCGTGTAGAAGCGCTCAGGATCTTTATCGAAGTAGGTCTTTCCCTCCTCGATGACCGTGATCAGCGCGTCGGCCGTGTGGCTGATGAGTGCATGCGGGCCGTTCGCCGGCATCTGTGCCGCAGACTCAGCCCCCGCCGAGAGCGCAACGAGCGCACTAATGGCTACTGCAGAGAAGACCATCGAGCGGAACTGCCTCATCACGAATCTCCCATTCTGGTCACGAACTCACCGATCAGATTCTCCAGCACCAGTGCACCCTGCGTATTGGTGATGGTGTCACCATCCTGCAAAACCTCCTCGTCGGCACCCTGCGTGATGTTCACGTAGCGCCCGCCGAGAATGCCTTCGGTCTGAATCTGCGCCCCGGCATCTGCGGAAAGGTTGTCGATGCGCTTGTCGATCTCGAGCGTGACGATTGCCTCGCCGTACTCGCTGTCGACGTCGATGGCAGCCACGCGGCCGATAGTGACGCCGGCCATGCTGACCTTCGAGCGAACTCGGAGGCCGGCGATGTCGTCGAACCGCGCGAACAGCTTGTATGCACCAGCCGACTGCGTGAGGCTCACGCCGCTGACACGAACGGCGAGGAACACCAACGCAAGTATGCCTGCCAGCAAAAAGGCACCAACGCTGATTTCGATCGTGCGCATTCGCATTACTTGAACTCTCCGTACATGACCAGCGTGAGCAGGAAATCGACCGCCAGCACGGCGACCGACGAATACACGACGGTTCGCGTCGTCGCGTTACCGATACCTTCTGCCGTGGGCTGGCAATCATACCCTTGAAACACAGAGATCCAGCTGATGATGACCCCGAACACCACCGACTTCACGATCGTGCCTTTGCCAACGTCCTCCCAGAGCTCGACCGCATCTTCCATCCCGGCCCAGAACCCGCCGGGGTCGATACCCAGCCAGTCGATGCCAGCCAATGCCGCGGCCCAAATCGCGACGGTATTGAAGATCAGCGTCAGAGTCGGCATGGCGATGAACCCACCCCACAGTCGAGGGGCGACGATGCGTCGCAACGGATCGACCCCCATCATCTCCATGCCGGATAGCTGATCGGTCGCTTTCATCAGACCAATCTCGGCGGTGACGGCGGAGCCCGCGCGACCGGCGAACAAGAGCCCAGTCACCACGGGACCCAGTTCTCGCAGCAACACGAGCGCAACGCCCAAACCGACGCTCTCCTCGGCGCCGATCCGGGCGAGCTGCGTGTAGCCTTGCAGCGCCAGCACGCCGCCAATCGAAAATGCCGACAGCACGATGATCGGCAGCGACAACACGCCTATCTGAAAGATCTGTTTGGTGAACAATGCGAGGTCGCCGCGCCGCGGCAGACCGAAGATCGCCCAGAGCCACACTATGCCGGCGCGCCCGAGCGTTTCTAGCCACTCGAGCGTGCGCTGACCGATCAAGCGCAGTAAGCGAAGCATCAATCGACGCCCAACACGTCTTCGAGAAAGTCATCGGCAGGATAGTGGAACGGCACCGGGCCATCCGGCGCGCCCGACATGAACTGCTGAACCATTGTGGATCCACCGGATCTGAGCTCGTCGGGCGAGCCACTGCCTATCACGTGGCCGTCCGCAATGATGTAGATGACGTCGGCAATGCTCACTGTCTCGTGGATGTCGTGTGACACCACGAGGCTCGTCATGTCGAGCGTCCGATTGAGACCGCGGATCAACGTGACGAGCACGCCCATGGAGATGGGATCCTGACCCGTGAATGGCTCGTCGTACATGATGAACTTCGGGTCGAGCGCAATCGCGCGAGCGAGCGCGACTCGCCGTGACATGCCGCCCGAGAGCTGAGACGGCGCCAGATCACGTGCGCCGCGCAGTCCAACGGCGTTCAGTTTCATCAGCACCAGGTCGCGAATCATCTCCTCCGGCAAGTCGGTATGTACGCGCAACGGAAATGCGACGTTCTCGAACACCGAGAAGTCGGTGAGCAAGGCCGACGATTGGAACAACATGCCGAGTTCTCGCCGCATTTCGAATAGCGCTCGACGCGACATCGTAGTTACTTCGCGACCGTCGAACCGCACACTGCCCTCGTCCGGTTTTACTTGGCCGCCGATGATTCGCAAGAGCGTGGTCTTGCCAGTGCCACTGGGGCCCATGATTGCCGTCACCGAGCCACGCGGAACCTGCATGTCCAAACCGGCGAAGATGACGCGGTCGCCTCGGCTGAAGCGCAGCCCTTCGATTTCGATGAGGTTGTCCGACACCCGAAAGGGGTCCGTCCAAAGCGAGCGCGCAACTATACCATCACGGCTGGTGGCACCGGTCACCGCTGCCGATACACCCGTGTCGTGAGTGGACAATCCTCTGCGGATGGGGGTTAATCGGCTGCCTTTGCCGCGGTTTCCCTTCCACGCAAAATGTGGATTCCTCTCGTAGTACTGATCACGAGCTTCATTACCCTCGTCTGGAGCGCCGACCGTTTCGTATCCGGCGCCGCATCGACCGCCGACAGTTTCGGTGTGCCGAAAATCGTGATCGGACTCACCGTCGTTGCAGTCGGCACCTCCGCGCCGGAGATCCTCGTGTCGTTTGCGGCCGCCCTCGACGGACACTCGATCATGGCGGTTGGCAATGCCATCGGATCGAACATCGTGAACATCGGTCTGGTGCTCGGCGTCACTGCGATGGTCGCACCGCTGCCATTCAAGCCGTCTGTCCTGAGGACCGAGCTGCCATGGTTGATCGGCACTACGCTTCTCGCACTCTACTGCTTGTTCGATCTACATCTCGGCTACGTCGACGGCGTGCTCCTGCTCGGCGGTCTCGGCTACCTGATGTGGCGTCTGGCACGTGCCACACGCACGGACGCCGAGCTTTCCGAAACCTTCGAGGAGGAACTGAGCGATCTACCCACCATGACCGTGCGGGTCGGATTGTTCTGGGTCGTGTTCGGGCTGGTAATCCTGCTCGTGAGCGCGCGTCTGCTGGTATGGTCGGCTACCGCAATCGCCTCCTATCTCGGTGTCAGCGAACTCGTCATCGGACTGACGGTCGTCGCGCTCGGCACAAGCTTGCCCGAACTGGCGACCACGATCGGGGCTGCGCTCAAGGGGCACACCGACATTGCAATCGGCAACGTCGTTGGCTCCAACATCCTCAATATGCTCGGCGTTCTGGCGGTGCCCGGTTTGATAGCGCCCATCGACTTTGCATCGCAGGTATTGTGGCGCGACTTCGGCATGATGCTGGCATTGACGATGATGCTCGCGCTCTTCGCATACGGCATCGGCTCCAAGCCCATCATCACCCGGTTCGAGGGTGGCGTACTGGCGCTCGCTTGGATCGGCTACAACCTCGTCCTCTATCAGCAAACATGACCGCCTACCCCGCCACGGTTCTTGCCAAGGCGCGTACCATTCGCCTGTTGGTGCTCGACGTCGACGGTGTTTTGACGGACGGACGCCTCTACTACCTGACGGGTGGCGGGGAGGCGAAGGCCTTCAACACGCAAGACGGTGCTGCACTCAAGATGCTGATGGGCACCGGCATCGCTACTGCGATCATCACCGGCCGTCGCTCCGACGTGGTCGATCGCCGCGCACGAGAGCTTGGTATCGCCCACGTTCAGCAGGGCGTCGACGACAAAGCCGAAGGCCTCCGTGTCCTACAAGCACAATCAGGTCTCGACGCCAGCGTCATGGCACACATGGGCGATGATGTTCCCGACCTTCCGTTGTTCCGCCGCGTCGCGGTCGCCTTCTCGGTACCCGGTGCGCACCCGGTGGTCACGGCGCGCGCCGACTACGTCACCCGCGCGACCGCGGGGATGGGCGCGGTTGCTGAGGTCTGCCATCTCATCATGACCGCGCAGGGCACCTGGAACGATGCGCTCGCGCGCATCGACCGATGAAACGCTGGCCGCTGTTTGCCGTAACTTTCGTTGCCGTTCTGCTGGTCACCGTGATGGCCTTGCGCGAGGACTCCGAGCCGAGCGCAGAACTGCTACCTGAGCTTGCCGAGCAACCCGACCTCTTTATGCAAGGATCGACGATCACGCAGTTCGACGCGGACGGGTCAGTGCGCTACCGCTTGATGGCCGATCAGATTCGCCATTTCACGCGCGACGACACGACGCGCCTCGAGACACCCGAGCTCACCGTGCACCGTCCCGACGAACCACCTTGGACAGTGCGGGCGAACCACGGATACCTTCGACCTCGCGGTTTGCCCGGTAAGGCACGCGAGGAAGTGGTGTATCTACGTGAAGAGGTGGTGCTCGAGCAGCGCGATGACGACAAACACCGAGTCAAACTCACGACGGAAGCGCTCTACGTCTACCCGGAGCGCCGATTCGCCGAGACCGATCGAGCTGTTATGATCGAAACCGATGCAGGTCGCACGACGGCGGTGGGGCTCGCAGGCAATCTTGTCACCGGCCTGCTGCAACTATCTTCGAACGACTCCCAGCGAGTTCATACGATTGTCTTGCCGAATCAGTTCAAGCTGGCCCGTTGATACCCGCGCCGTGAGTCGTCGAACCCCACTACGGACGCTGCTTGTAAGGCTGCTTGCGGTGGGAATGCTGCCAGTATCGACATGGGCAGTGCCGGAGGACGCAGAAAAACCCATCCACATCCGAGCCGACAGCGCCGAGATCGACGAAGGCCGCGGCCTCGCGATCTACCGCGGCGGCGTTCGCATGGACCAAGGCACGTTGCGGGTGACTGCCGACACCATGACCATCGAGCTCGCCAACGAGCGCGTGGTCAAGATCACGGCCGAAGGCGACCGCGCGCACTACCAACAGCAGCTCGAACACGGCGCATCCGAGGTGGTCGCCAATGCCCGTACCATCGTCTACTTCACGCAAGAGGAGCGGGTCGAGTTGATCGGCATGGCACATCTCAGCCAGGAAGGTAACGAGTTCAGCGGCGAAGTCATCCGCTACGACATGCGCGCCGGCAAGGTCGATGCACGAGCGCAAACCGGTGGTGGCGTGAAGATGATTCTGCAGCCAGCCAAAGCCGACGAGTGACCGGACCGCACGCCAAGCAGAACGCGCTCGACGCGCGCCACCTCGCCAAGCGCTTCGGTCAACGGATCGCGGTCGCCGATATCTCGCTCAGCGTTCGGTCGGGCGAGATCGTCGGCTTGCTGGGGCCCAATGGTGCCGGCAAAACCACGAGCTTTTACATGATCGTCGGGCTGATCAAGGCCGATGCCGGCGAGATCGAGCTGGACCGGTACTCGCTCACCGATGCGCCGATGCACGAACGCGCGCGCCGCGGTCTCGGTTACCTGCCGCAGGAAGCCAGTGTTTTTCGGAAACTGACAGTCGCCGACAATATCGAGGCCATTCTCGAGCTGCGGCAGGACCTCTCGCGCGACGAGCGGGCCGCCCGCCTCGAACGCCTACTCGACGAGTTCCATCTACAGGGTGTGCGATCGCAACTCGGTGAGCGTCTGTCCGGCGGCGAACGGCGCCGGGTCGAGATTGCTCGCGTGCTGGCTGGCGACCCGAAGTTCGTACTCTTGGACGAGCCGTTCGCCGGCGTCGACCCGATCTCGGTGGCCGAGATCAAGGCGATGATCCGTGATCTCGCAGCACGCGGTATCGGCGTGCTGATCACCGACCACAACGTTCGCGAGACCCTCGACATCTGCGACCGCGCATACATAGTCAGCGCAGGCAACCTCATCGCCGAGGGCGACACGGCGGCCATCTTGGCGAACGATACGGTGAGAAATGTCTATCTTGGCGCGCAGTTCAAGCTCTAGAAATCGGCGCTAGTTACCGAATTCGTACGTCACTCGCAACGAGTGGCACGCTCCACAGTAGAATCCGAGTCGAAGAAGGACTTTCATGAAGCAAGCCCTCACCCTCAGACTCGGTCAACAACTGACCATGACGCCGCAGCTGCAGCAGGCGATCCGCTTGCTGCAGCTATCGACCATGGATCTGCGCCTGGAAGTTCAGCAGGCGATCGAGTCGAACCCGATGCTCGAGCTCCTCGAAGACGAAGAGGACACGCCGCTCGGTCAAGACCGAGACCTCACCGAGCCTACGCCCGAGCCGGCCGAAGTGTTCGACGCCGAAGTCTCGGCTACCGAATGGCAGGATGCACCGATTCCGGAGGAACTGCCGGTGGACAGTAGCTGGGACGATGTCTACGAGATGCCGGCTCCAGCGACGCCGACAACGGTCGACGGCGAAGATCGCGACGATCGCAGCAGTACCGAGGAGACGCTCACCGACTATCTGCAGTGGCAGTTGAACCTGACTCCGATGTCGGATCGCGACCGGTTGATGGCCGCCGCCATCATCGACGCCATCGATCAGGACGGCATGCTGACGGCTAGCGACGAAGAATTGCTGTCGGGGTTCGACCCGGCGCTCGACATCGAAGCAGACGAATATGCAGCGGTGCTGAAACGCATCCAGCAATTCGATCCGCCAGGGGTGGCGGCCCGCGATCTGCGCGAGTGCCTATCGATCCAGCTTCGTCAGCTGCCGGACGACGGTCTCTGGGTGGCGCAGGCACGCGCGCTCGTCGACAACCACCTGGACTTACTCGCGGCTCAGGACCTAGCGGGCCTCAAGCGCAAGTGTCAGCTCGACGACGATGCACTCGGTGAAGTCATTCGTCTCATTCAATCACTCAATCCGCGCCCAGGTGCCGGAATAGGGGGCGGTGAGACCGAGTACGTCATTCCGGATGTCATCGTCCGCAAGTCGAACAACTCCTGGCTGGTGGAACTCAACCCCGAGGCGACACCGAAGCTGCGAATCAACCCCGACTATGCTCGGTTGGTAAAGCGCGCGGACTCGAGCGCCGACAACACCTTTCTCAAGAACAACTTGCAGGAGGCGCGCTGGTTCTTGAAGAGTCTGGTGAGTCGCAACGAAACGTTGCTCAAGGTCGCCACCCGCATCGTCGAGCACCAACGCGGCTTTTTGGAATATGGCGAAGAAGCCATGAAGCCGCTGGTGCTGAACGAAATCGCCGAAGCCGTGGGCATGCACGAGTCCACCATTTCGCGGGTAACCACTCGCAAATACATGCACACGCCCAGAGGCGTATTCGAACTCAAGTACTTTTTCTCAAGCCATCTCGGCACCACGAGCGGCGGCGAAGTGTCGAGCACGGCAATTCGTGCGCTCATCAAGAAGCTGTGCGCGGACGAGAACCCGCGCAAGCCGTTGAGCGACAGCAAAATCGCCGCCATACTGGCCGAGCAGAAGATCAGCGTGGCCCGGAGAACCGTTGCGAAGTACCGCGAGCTGCTTTCGATTCCTCCCTCCAATGAACGCAAGCGTCTCGTGTGACATGGAACCATGGCCCAGCCAGGAAACTCGCGCCCGCCCCGGTTCAGATTTCACCATCGATCTAGACACAAGGAGTTGGCCCAATGCAGCTGTCCGTCAGCGGACATCACATCGATGTCACCGAAGCACTACGCAGCTACGTCATAGGAAAGTTCGATCGCCTAGAACGACACTTCGATCACATCACCAACGCGCACGTCGTGCTGTCTGTGGAAAAACTTGTACACAAAGCTGAAGCGACGCTGCATACCAGCGGCGCCGATCTGTTCGCCGACGCAGCGTCCGGTGATCTATATGCAGCCATCGACGCTCTAATCGACAAGCTCGATAGGCAGATCGTCAAGCACAAGGAAAAACTGACCAAGCGCCACCATCGCGGCTGATCCGCCGCGCCGTCGACGTGGCCCGGACATTGCCTGCCATGAGAACCTATCCCAGAATCGTTTGCGCGGTGCGTTGTCGGCAGGAAGTGGCGCGTGAACGATTCTGAGATAGGTTCTAGAATGCGCGCCTTTTTTCCCGACCAAAGATCGTGATCGACTTCCATACGCTGCTCGGCCCCGACTGCACGTGGGTCTTACCCGAGGCCACCAGCAAGAAGCGGCTGCTGGAGTCCGCCGCCGAACGCATCGCCGCCACGCATGAAGGTGTCGACTCACGCTCGCTGTTCGATCACCTCATGGCCCGGGAGCGGCTCGGCAGCACCGGACTCGGCGATGGCGTGGCAATACCACATTGCCGGTTAGAGGGTCGCACCGAACCAGTCGGGGCGATGATCAAGCTCGACAAGGGGCTCGAATTCGACGCGCCAGACGGTGAGCCGGTCACGCTCGTATTCGTCCTCGTGGCGCCCGCGGAAGGCCACGACGTGCACCTCAAATTGCTCGCCAAGCTGGCCGCCATGCTTGGTCAAGAGGCGTATCGAGCCGAGCTACGCGCTTGTAGCACGGACAAAGCGCTCTACAGCCGGATACACTCGCTGCTCGAAGCCTCGCCCTGAGGAAGCTAGGTGAAGTTGGTGATCATCAGCGGGCGCTCGGGCTCGGGGAAGAGCACTGCGCTGCACGTCCTCGAGGACGCCGGCTACAACGCCATCGACAATCTACCCGCCGGACTGCTCCCGGCGCTGGTGCACAATGCGCTTCGCAGTGCGGGCCAGCGCGATACGCGGATGGCAGTCAGTATCGACGCGCGCAATTCCGCCGCCGATCTGCAGCGATTCCCGGAAATATTGCTGTCCCTCGATCGGCTCGATCTCGACTGCGAGGTGATTTATCTCGATGCGCTCGGCCCGACACTCGTCAAGCGCTTCAGTGAAACCCGCAGGCGTCACCCGCTGACATCCGATAGCCGCGACCTGCGGCAAGCGATCGAGGCAGAACGCGAGCTATTGACGAGCATTGCCGACCTCGCCGATCTGACCATCGACACAACCCAACTCACGACGCCAGGGCTTTCGGACCTGATCAAGTCACGTGTTACCTCGCGTGGCATTCCGGGCATGTCGCTCTTGTTTCGTTCATTCGGCTTCAAGTTCGGCGTGCCGGTGGATGGCGACCTGGTCTATGACATCCGGTGTCTACCGAATCCGCACTGGGTGCCTGAGCTTCGCGCACTGACCGGCCGCGATCCGCAGGTGAAGGCCTATCTCGAGGAGAGCAGCGACGTCCATGAGATGTACGAAGACATTCGCCGCTACCTGGAGACCTGGTTACCACGTTACGAGCAAAACAACCGGATCTATCTCACCGTGGCCATTGGTTGCACCGGCGGGCAACACCGATCGGTCTACATGGCCGAGCGTCTTGGCGCGCACTTCAAGAAAACGATCGCCAATACGCTGGTTCGCCACCGCGAACTGGAGTTTCGCGAGTAGCGTCATGCAAGAGCGCACCGTCACGGTCGTGAACAAACTGGGTCTGCACGCGCGGGCCGCGTCCAAGTTCGTGAACGTCGCCAAGCAGTTCTCTGCCTCGGTGAAGGTGGAAGCCGGCGGCAAGCAAGTGGACGGCAAGAGCATCATGAGCATCATGCTGCTGGCCGCCAGCCAAGGGCACACATTGCACCTAAGCACAGATGGCGACGACGAACGCGAAGCGATGGCCGCTATCACCGAACTCATCGCCGACCGCTTCGGCGAGGGCGAGTGAGGTGACCCAGGCCACACCGGCACGCGAGCATCTCGAAGACATCATCGCGTCCGTCGACCAGGGCACCCTGTCGGAACTGCGTGTGCTGCTCCAGTCGATGCGGCCCCAGGAAATCGCAAACGCGCTCGAATCGATGCCGATTGGTGTTCGACGGGTCGTCTGGCGTTTGATCGACGCCGAAACCTCGCATCAAGTGTTGCAGTACTTGGGCGAGGAAGTACGCGCCGAGTTCCTCGCAAGAATGAACACCGACGAACTCGTCGCCGCCGCAGCCGAACTCGACACCGACGACTTCGTCGACATTCTGCAGGAGCTTCCCGACACCATCGCGAGCCAAGTGCTGTCGTCGATGGCCGCTGACCAGCGTAGCCGTGTGGAGCGCGCGTTGTCGTATCCCGAAGATTCGGCCGGCGGCTTGATGAACACGGACTTCGTCACGGTCCGCCCAAGGCATACGCTCGAACTCGTACTACGCTACCTACGGCGTTATCGGGCACTGCCGATCGCTACGGATGCACTCATCGTAGTCAACGATCGCGACGAGTACGTCGGTCTGCTGCCGCTCGCGCGTATCGTCACCACCGATCCGAGCGTCACGGTGCGCGAGGTCATGGACGCCGAAACCGACGCTATTCCGATCGCCATGTCGGACGCGGATGTCGCGCGCCTGTTTGCCGACCGCGACCTCCTCTCGGCACCAGTGGTCGACGAACGCGGTGTGGTCGTAGGTCGAATCACGGTTGACGACGTACTCGACGTCATCATCGAGGATGCCGACGAATCCGTCCTCGCGCGAGCGGGCCTCGACGTCGACGACGACACCTTCGCGCCGGTGATCCGTTCTGCGCGCAGCCGTGCAATCTGGCTCGGCGTCAATCTGGTGACGGCGCTCGTGGCGGCTGCCGTGATCGACGTATTCGAGGACACCATTGCACGCGTGGTCGCGCTCGCGATCCTGATGCCGATCGTGGCAAGCATGGGCGGAATCGCCGGCACACAAACCCTCACACTCGTGATCCGTGGTCAGGCATTGGGACAGATCTCGCGCAGCAACATTCTCTGGTTGATGAATCGCGAGGTGGTCGTTGCGTTCTTGAATGGCCTATTGTGGGCGAGCCTGGTCGCCGTCGGCACTGCGACGATATTCGCCGACCACACATTGGGGGCGCTCATCGGCGTGGCCATCGTCATCAACATGCTGGTTGCTGCCGTCTCGGGAAGCATCCTACCGCCGCTACTACAGCGTCTACACGTCGACCCGGCGCTCGCGGGCGGCGTGGTGTTGACCACCATCACCGACGTCGCCGGCTTCTTCGTGTTCCTCGGCCTCGCCACCATCGTTTATCTCTGACCTGTCGCAACCGCCGCACCGCTGCGGTTGCATACCGCAGTTGGCATGCCCGCTTCGCGGCCACGCAACTGCACCGGTAGGAGGTTCACACACGGTTTCTATACCCCAGCGATCATCATAGCCTCGATCAGCACCGTGCCCGATTGCACGTTGAAGCGCGGATCGAGATCGTCACCCAGGCCGATCACATGGCCGTACATGTCCGCGAGGTTGCCGGCAATCGTCACTTCCGCGACGGCATGTGCGATGTCGCCATCCTCGATCCAGAATCCCGACGCGCCACGCGAATAATCGCCCGTCACGAGATTGATGCCCTGCCCCATCAGCTCGGTTACCAGTAATCCACGGCCCATCCGCTCGCGCAGCGTCGCAACCGACTCGCGCTTGCCGAGCACCGTCAGATTGTGCACGCCACCGGCGTTGCCCGTGCTCGACAGGCCCAAGCGGCGGGCCGAATAGCTACCGAGGACGTAGCTCGCCACGACACCATCGGACACGAACGCCTTTGCAGTCGTCGCAACACCTTCCGCATCGAATGCCGCGCTCGACAAGCCGCGCGGCCGGTGCGGCCGTTCCACCACGTCTATGCCGCGTGGCAACAATTGGCGACCAAGGCCATCGAGCAGGAACGACGCGCGCCGATACAGCGCGCCGCCAGAGAGCGCCGCGACTAAATGGCCGAATAGGCCGCCTGATACCTCCGGCGCGAACATCACGGCGTGGCGTCCGGTCGGTATAGGTCCCGCGCCGAGCCTCGCGAGCGCACGTCGGGCAGCTGTGCGACCAACGACTTCCGGGGCCTCCAGGTCATCGGCACGTCGCGCGACCGTGAACCAGTGGTCACGCTCCATCGCGCCGTCGTCACGCGCGATCACAGCGCACGACAACCCGTGACGCGTGGCCAATTGAGTGCCGATGAATCCATGACTGTTGCCGTACACTGAAATCATCTGATGTGTACTCACGCTCGCGCCTTCCGAGTTGACGATGCGTGGGTCGAATCCGCGTGCTTCGTCCTCGGCGCGCAATGCGAGCCTACGCGCCGCTTCGGTTTCCAATTGCCACGGATGATCGAGATCGAGATCCGGAAATTCGGTGGCCATCCGATCGGCGTCGGCGAGTCCATGGTACGGATCGGCTTGGGTGAAGCGTGCAATGCTGCAAGCCTTCTCGACCGTTGCGGCGATGGCGTCCTCGGAAGTGTCCGACGTGCTGGCGGAGCCCTTGTGACCACCGAAATAGACAGCGATCCCGAAGCCTTTCTCGCGATTGAACTCGACCGTCTCGAGGTCGCCCATCCGCACACTCACGGAGCGCCCGGCATCCTCGGTGGCACCCACCTCGGCGGCATCCGCGCCAGCCGCGCGCGCCAGGGTCAGAATGCGCTCGACGAGCAATTCGATGCGCTGACGATCGCCGGCGTTCACGCGACCGGGCCCGCCGGAACCGCGTTTCCGGCCGTCTCCGTTAAGATGGCCGGCCGATGAATGACGATTTCGAGAGCAAGTCCGCGCGCAAGCGCGAAGCACACCGGTTGCGCGCGCTGGGTCTCGAGCTCGCCAAGCTGACATCCGAACAGCGCGCCGGGCTGCCGCTCGATGCCGACCTCGAACGCGCGCTCGCCGAGTATGCTCGCATCACCAGCCACATCGCACGGAAGCGACATGTCCAGCGCATCGGGCGATTGATGCGCGCAGCCGACGTGGCGGCGATCGAAGCGGGCATCGAACATCTCCGTGGCGAATCGGCGAGCGCCCGCTATGCCCAGCATGCCATCGAGCAGTGGCGCGCCGCTTTGCTTGCCGAGGACGCTGCATTGACCGAATTCATGTCGCACTATGGGCCGGTCGACGCGCCGCAACTTCGCCAGCTCATTCGCCGCGCCCGCGCACGCCCCGAAGATTCCGGCCGCGCGCGCGCGTTGTTTCGTCATCTGCGCGAAATCGTCGAGCGCCACGATCAGCCGGTGCCGCCGACTGTGATCTGATCGACGCGTAGCGTCGGTTGGCCGACACCGACTGGCACCGATTGCCCGTCCTTGCCGCACACACCGACGCCTTCATCGAGCGCTAGGTCGTTGCCCACCATCGACACACGCCCCATTACTTCAGGGCCGCTACCGATCAGGGTTGCGCCCTTCACCGGCCTTCCCACCCTGCCGCGCTCGATCAGATAGGCCTCCGTGGTCGAAAACACGAACTTGCCAGACGTGATGTCGACCTGACCGCCGCCGAAGTTGACGGCATAGATGCCGCGGTCGACGCTTCCGATAATGTCGGCCGGATCGTGCTCGCCCGGCAACAAGAACGTATTTGTCATGCGCGGCATGGGTAGATGCGCATACGACTGTCGGCGACCGTTTCCGCTGCTCACCGTGTTCATGAGCCGTGCGTTCTGCTTGTCCTGCAAGTAGCCCTTCAGCACGCCATTCTCGATCAACACATTGCGGCGACTCGGCGTGCCTTCGTCGTCGATCGTCAGCGAGCCTCGGCGACCTTCTAGCGTGCCGTCATCGACCACGGTGCAGTGTACCGATGCGACCTGTTCGCCGAGTCGGCCCGCGAACGTCGAGCTGCCCTTGCGATTGAAATCGCCTTCGAGGCCATGGCCGACGGCTTCGTGCAAGAGCACACCGGGCCAGCCAGCGCCGAGCACCACCGGCATCGGACCGGCGGGCGCCGGGCTGGCTTCGAGCGCCACCAGCGCGATGCGCACCGCCTCGCGCGCGAACCGTGATGCACGATCGTCGGCAAGGAATGTGTCGAGGGCAAGACGACCGCCGCCGCCGGCCGAGCCGCGCTCGCGACGCCCTTCGTGCTCGACGATCACGCTGACGTCGAGCCGCACCAGCGGGCGCTCGTCGGCCGCCAGGGTGCCGTCGGTCGCAACCACTAAACACAGCTCGTGCACCATCGACAAGCGGGCATTGACCTGCTTGACGCGCTGATCGTGCCCCCGAGCCTCGGCGTCGATGCCCAGCAACAAGTCGATCTTCGCCTGCGCCGACAACCCAACCAAGGGATCGACCGCGTCGTACCGCCTTGGTGGTCGCGCTGCCAGCAATTGTCCCGACCGCCCACTACCGCCGCCGCGCACGATGCTCCGGGCGGCATCGACGGCTTCCAACAAACGGCGGCCGGTGACGTCGTCGGAATATGCAAAGCCGGTCTTTTCGCCGCACAGTGCGCGCACGCCGACACCGCGGTCGGCATTGAAACCGCCTTCTTTGACCATACCGTCCTCGAGGCCCCAGCTCTCGCTACGGTGGGTCTGGAAATACAGCTCGCCAAAGTCGATACCACCGCCACCGATGCGCCCGAGTGCATCCTGCAATGACCGCATCGAAAGATCGCTGGCAGCCAAGATCACCGCTTCGGCACGGTCGAGCGCGTCGGTCATGACGGCTTCTCCTTTTCCTTGGCCGTATCCGGTGGCGGGCCGCTGTCATCCTTTGCTTCGTTCGGCTTGGCATCGGTGCCGCGTCCGAATACACGCACGAACTCTACTTTCGGATCGGTGAGCGTACCGCTCACTTTGTAGGTCGCACTGGAGAACTGATCGATCTGGTCGCGAAACAGCCGTTCCCCCACCAGCACGGCACCCGCAGCGATCGGATTGACGAAGCTCAAGTAGGCCGCGTACCAGGGCAGGCTGGAGCTGACGGGTAACGTCACCACCATGTCGTTGTCGAGCGCGCCGGTGTTGAAGTCGACCCGGCCACCGACACGGAAGTAAGCCCCTGTTCCATCGATGACCATGGGGTCGACGAACTCGAGTCGGCCCTGATCCATGCGCACACGCGCCGTCACCTCGTCGAAGCTGATGCCCTTGCCGAAGACATCCGAGAAATCGAGCGCCATCCGCTTCGCGATGGCCGTGAAGTTGAGCAGGCTGAACACCCGCATGGTGCCGCCACCGCTGTCGACATCGACAAATCGACCATCCTTGACTTGGACGCCAATGGTCCCTGTGAGCGTCGCGAGCTCGAACGCGAGCGGGGAGCCCGGCCACTCGATTACCGTGTCGGCAGCGACCGACTTGCTTTCGACGCTCGCGGCATAGCTGAACGCCGGTAGGATTTCGGCCAGGTTGGCGCCACTGGCTTTGCCTTCGAATCGTGTCGTCGGCGGGTCGATGTAATGCCACAGCATCGGTGCAGTGCCTTCGATGGTGAGCCCGCGCATCCGGCCAGTCACGTCTTCGACGCGCATCACCTGCTCATCGCCACGCAGCGCAAATTGCCAACTACCGTAGTCCGCATCGCCGACGTGGACGTCGTCGATCACGACATCGATCGCGTCGATGAAGCTGGGATCGACGTCGGCCAGTGGATCGCTCGTGTCGTCGTCTGCGCCAGCTGGCAACACCAGCCGCGACAATGCGATTCGCGTCGGCTCGCCCTGGCGGTCGACCAACGTCCCCGCAATCGCCGCCGAGTCCACGGCCAGCTCCAGCAGGCCGGGCTCGACAACTGCATTGGCGACCAGGTCGGGGAATATCGCATCGCGGAACTCGAGCTCGCCGACCGCCAGACCATCCACCGAGAGATGCAGCGGGTCAGGCCCCGACCGGACCGCGTCGAGCCGCGGTCCGAACGACCTGCCGAATCGCTCCACCCAAGGATCGAGCACAAGGTGTTCGATCGCACCCGTGACGACGACGCCAGCGCGATCTTCCGCCTCCGGAGGTGCCGGTGTATTGATGCCGATATGTGCACCGAGCGCGCCTTCGTCCGGCCGCCGCACCCAGAAGGCGATGCGATCGCCGACGACGCCACGGATGAACAATTCTTTCGCACGTAGATCAAGATCGATCGTTGTTGCAAGTGACTCGGTTGCGGGCTTACCGAACGGCGCCGGAAGGTCGACGACCACGTCGGTCAGCGGTGTCGTCACAAAAAGGTGCGGATCACGCTCGCTACCAGGCCAGAGGGAAAGCTCGCCCCGGTAGTCGACCGGCCCACTCACCAGGCCCTCGACGTCGACGCCGAGCCAGGCCGCGATCGGTGCTACATCGGCTCGGCCGGTGCCGCCCAACGTGACCTTGCCGTCGTCGGAGGAGTAGGACGCCGTGAACCGCGCGGGCGAACCGAACAGCTTGCCATCGATTCCCGCCGACGTGACCGCGTGTGGGAAGGCGTAGGCAATCGGGCCATCGAGCCCTTCGAGCGCAATGCCGATGTTGCCGAGCTGCGCATCGACACCCTGGAGTGTGGCGGCAAGGTCGACGCGTATGTCATCCGCGGCTGCTTCGCGCGTAATGGGCAGGTGCATGGCGAGTCGGTAGTCGAGCGGTCCCGAAAACTGCCAGTCGGGCGTTACGAAGCCCAACCACTCCCCGAGCGGCGAACGATCGATCAAGGCCCGCACGTGCGTGGCATCTGTCGCACCGCGCCCGTCGACCTCGACATAGCCACCACCGCGCGGACTTCGGATCGTGCTCACACCAACGTCGATGCCTTGCACGACGCCCCGTTCGAGCGCACCCGCGACGCCGTTGGCACCGATCTCCACGTGTCCGGCCAACGACTCGGCGATCGGCCAATCGGGGTGAAATCGAACGCGACCCTGATCGACCCGAAACGACATTTCCGCTTGCCGTAGCGGCAATCCTTCGACGTTGAGAAAGTGTCCGTGAAAGACGATGCCGAAATCGCTCGCACGACCGGCGAGGATAGACTCGTCGATCCATCGCAGTAGCTCGGGTGACAGCTTCATAGGCAGGAACTGCTTCGCCATACCGGCGTCCATCGCATCGGCGGTGATCCACAGGCTAACCCGTTGATCGTCGCGCTCGGGGGGCCGTGACACCGCAAACGCGCCACGTGCCTCGGTCGGGCCGATACGGCCCACCAAATCGTCGCTCTTCACTACCACGAACTTGTCTTTGAACCAGAGTTCGACATTGCCGTCGATTCGATCGAGCTCGAATGGCGCGGCATAGACGTTGAGCAGACCTATCGTCATGTCGTCGGTCGCCAGATGCGCGCGAAAGCCACGCTCTGTGGCAATCAAGTCCGATCGGCCATTACGAATGAACGGCACGCCCTTGAAGTGCTCGAAGGCGACGTCTTCGACGTTCGCCGCCGCGCTCAGCGTCCTTTCGCCGATCCGAAACACACCGGAGATGTGGCGCACGTTGCCGGACGGGGCAAGACCATCGATCCACTCGCGTGCCGCTGGAATCTGGCCGAGTGCGCTGCGAACGATGGGTAAGTACGGTGCCACGCTGATGTCGTCTGCAGCGAATTCGAGTGTGCTGTCGATTAGCCCTGCGCGATATGCAAGTCCCACTCCATCGAGCGTCGAGCTACGCTGTCCGGCACGCGCTTCGAGGTGCTCGACTCGCGCCCACACGTTCGAGTGCCACAACTCCGAGCGCCCCACCAGCTTCAGTGCGACCTCGTCCAGCCGACCACGGGGCAGCAGGAGATCGTGCACGCGGACATCCAACACACCTTGTCCGTCACCCTCCGTGATCTGCCATTGACCGTGCAGTCGTTCGATGCTGCCCCCGCCGGTCACCTGCGCAAGGGCGGTCGGAACCTCGAAGCCGTCGCCAACGAGCGTGATGGCCCCTTCCAATCCGAGCCCGAACGATCCCTCGGCGAGCCGCCAGTCGAGCTTTATTGGCGCGGCGCGATCCGCCGCAACGATCACGACTGCGCCGTCGTGGCGGAAGTGCGCATTAGTGACGTGCGCGCTCGCCGTGAACGACCCCACGATCTCGATGGGTTCCGTCGTGTCCGCCGATTCGGTTGCGACCGCAAGTTCGACTCGGTCGAGGCGAAGCTCGTCGCTTTCCAGCAGCATCGGCAGCGGATCGAACGTCGCGCCCGTCGGCGCCGCATTGCCGATCTTCCAACGGCCGTCGCGCGTGCGCGTCACCAACAGTTCGAGTGCGTCGACACGTAGGTGTCCTGCGACGATGGCGCCATGCCACAACGTCTCCAGCAAGTCGAGCTGAAAGACCACACCCTGCGCCCGGCCGCCTGGAAAACGGACGCTGTGCGCACGCAAGATCGGATCGAAGTGATGCCACGTCGCCGATAGTTCCCTGATCTCGATATCGCGCGGACCGAGTAGCGAATTGAGCTCGTCCTCGTAGTCGTCCACCACCGCCACCAACACGCGGCCGAGTACCGACAAGCCCGCCAGCACCACAGCGAACAACGTGAGGAGCCAGAAGATCGGCCGCAGAATGGCAAGCAATGCGATGTGCCTCTAGCGTGCGACGCCGCGCACGAGCACTACGTCGTATTGCTCGGGTGTATAGCTCGGCTCCACTTGGAAACGAATGTCGCGTCGAATTTGCTCGGTGAGACAGCTCACGTTGGCGCGCTCCTCATCGAGCAATCTATCGACGACGTCTTGGCATGCACGCACCAGGTACTCGGTTCGAGGTTCGTGCTCGGCGCCGTCCTTGGCGCTGCGGACATCGCGCACGATGTCGCGAAATATTTCGTAGCAGACCGACTCGGCGGTCTTCACGACGCCCCGCCCTTGGCAGGCCTCGCAGGGTTGACACAGTTGGCGGGTGAGGCTTTCGCGCGTGCGTTTGCGGCTCATCTCCACCAATCCGAGCGCCGAGATCTCCGAGATGCGGATGCGTCCCGGATCACCTTCACACGCTTTCTCAAGCGCGCGCAGTACCTGCCGGCGATGATCCTCATCCACCATGTCGATGAAGTCGATCACGATGATCCCGCCCAGATTGCGCAACCGCAGATGCCGTGGGATGACGGCTGCAGCCTCGAGGTTGGTACGGAACACCGTATCTTCGAGATTGCGCGCGCCGACGAATCCGCCGGTGTTGACGTCGATCGTCGTCATCGCCTCGGTTTGCTCGATGACGAGATGCCCACCACATCGCAACGGCACACGGCTGCCGAGTGCGCGCTCGATCTCGGCCTCGACGCCGTATCGATCGAACATGGGCACCGCATCGTCGTAGTGCTCGATGCGATCCAAGAACTCCGGAACGAACTCCGCTGCGAAGCTCCGCACTCGCTCGAACGTGCGAAGGTCATCGATCTTGACCGTGCGCATCGACGGACTCACGAGGTCGCGGATCACACGGGTATGAATTGGCAACTCTTCGTAGACGAGGGCAGGCGCATCCGAATTGCGGGCGCGCTCTTCGACCTTCTGCCAGATGCGTTGCAGTACCGCAAAATCGGCGTTCAGCTGCTCCTCGGTCGCGCCTTCAGCCGCGGTCCGAACGATCATGCCGCGCTCTGCGGCATTGACCTTGCCACGAATGGATTCGCACATCGCCCGCAATCGCTCACGTTCAGTTTCGTCGTCGATACGCTGCGAGATTCCCACATGCGGGCTGAACGGCATGTGAACGAGGAAGCGACTCGCCAGAGCGAGGTGAGTGGTCAGCCGCGCACCCTTGCTCGCAATCGGATCCTTGGCGACCTGCACGAGAATCGCTTGCCCGTCGGTCACCAGGTCGCGAATGTCGGCGACCTCGGGCTCAGGCTCCGCAACCATGATGCGCGCTTCCTCGATGTCGCGGGCGTGCAGAAAGCCCGGTCGGCCGACACCGATGTTGACGAACGCAGCTTGCATGCCGGGCAGGATGCGCTCCACGCGCCCCTGATAGACGTTACCCGTCAGGCTATAGGTGCCCGAGCGTTGCAGGTGCACTTCGGCAAGCGCGTGGTTCTTGAGCAACGCCACACGGGTTTCGAATCCGCTGACGTTGATGAGCAGATCTTCGTCCATCGGCGACCTCAAGCACCGCGATACCGCCAGGTGTTCACGCCGAAGGCACGCAACAACGTTTCCGTTTGAGCCACCGGGAGCCCGACGACACCCGAATAGCTGCCCTCGATGTGGTCGACAAATATACCCCCAATGCCCTGCACACCATAACCCCCGGCCTTATCCAAAGGCTCGCCGCTCGCCCAGTACGCCAACGCTTCCGCACGCTCGATGGCGCGAAAGGTGACACGCGTGCTGCAAAGTCGTGACTCGAGCGCGTGCGGCTTGGCGACCGCGATCGCCGTGATTACGTCGTGGCTGCGCCCACTCAAAAGCTCGAGCATCGCGACCGCGGCATCGCGGTTGTTTGGCTTGCCGAGGACCCGTTCATCCACGACTACAATCGTGTCTGCCGCCAGCACCGGCAACCCTTCCGCATGCGCTACCACCGTCGTTGCCTTCTCCTCGGACATGCGCCGCACGAACGCACGCGGCGGTTCGCCAGGCAACATGCGCTCGTCGATGTCCGCGGGCAGCACGCGATAGCGAATGCCCATCGCATCCAGCAGGGCGGCACGACGCGGCGAAGCGGAGGCAAGGACGATTTGCGGCGGTGTATCGCTCACGTCACTCGACTTGGACGTGACGCCGCACACTCGCGAGTGCCGCTGCCACTAGCGGCCAGATCAGAGTACTCGTGAGCGCCGGAAGAACGACCGCCCAAGTAAAGCCGCCATCTCGCGCCACGGCTTGTACGGTCATGCGGATCAATTCCACACCCAGCACCATGAGCAGAACGACACCGGCTTGCTGCGCGATCGAGTACATCCGCAAGCGCTCGTAGAAGGACCACGTCACGAACGTCAGCGCCGCAAGGCAGAAGCCATTGACGCCCAGCGGATCGGCATGCAGCACATCGACCAAGAGTCCAGTGACCCACGCCGAAATCATGCCGAATCGCTGCGGCAATGCCATCACCCAGTAGAACACCACCAACACGATCCACGACGGTCGCAACCACCCCAACCATTGCGGTAACGTTTCGGGCAAATGAAATACCGCAAGCACCATCGCAACGATTAGCGTCGCGATGATGACCCATCCACCGTTGAACGGGTTCACGGCGTCTCTCCAGTGCTCGCGGAGTCATCCGCGGCCGCGTCTTCGGCCTGCGTCTCCTCGACATCGCCGGACACGTCGTCGATCTCGAACACCAACAGCACGTGCCGGCTGCGATCGAGCGCGGCGAGTGGCTTGGCACGCACTTGCGCATACGGCAGCGTCGGATCGACGCGCACGCTGGTCACGACGGCGACGGGGTAGCCGCGAGGAAACCGGCCCCCCAGTCCCGAACTCACGAGCACGTCGCCGGTGACGATGTCGGTTGTGATCGGCACGTACTCGAGTTCGAGCGCATCGAACGCACCCGTACCTGCCGCAATGGAACGAAACTGATTGCGATTGACCTCGACCGGCACCGCATGGGCAACGTCGGCAATCAGCATCACACGGCTGGTGTAGGCACCCACTTCCACCACCTGGCCGAAGATGCCTTCGGCATCGATCACGGCTTGGCCGACGTAGGCACCGTCCTGGCTGCCCTTGTCGATCTCCACCTGCAGCGTGTTCGGTGTCGGTATCACGCCGATCAGCTCAGCGACCAGCACCTCGGAGCCCAATCGCCGGCGGCTACCCAGCAGCTCGCGCAGTCGAGCATTCTCGTCGCGCATGGTGACGAACTGCGCCGATACCTGGGATAGCTCCAGTACCCGCCGCCGCAACTGCTCGTTCTCGGCTTGCAACGTTTCGCGAGCGGCGAAGGTTTGACCGAGCCCGCGCGACAGGCTGTAGGGCGTCTCGGCAACGACGTAGATGGGACTCACGACACTCGAAAGTGTGCTGCGAACCGGGTCCAGTAACCGGGAGTTGATGTCGACGGTGAGCAAAAGCGCCGAGGTGATGCCGAGGGCCAGCAACAAATAACCGGCGCCGGACTCCCGCAAAAAGAGCGCTTTGATGGCTACCTCGGTCGGATCAACTTCGAACGGCGCTCAGTCACGAAGCGCCGCACCTCATTCCGTGGACAAGAGGTCGGCGTTGCCAGCTGCATCCATCATCTCGAGCGCTTTGCCGCCGCCGCGCGCGACACACGTGAGCGGATCTTCCGCAACGATCACCGGAAGCCCGGTTTCCTCCGCCAACAACGTATCGATGTCACGCAGCAGCGCGCCACCGCCAGTCAACACCATGCCCGATTCCGCGATGTCGGACGCGAGTTCGGGCGGTGTTTGCTCGAGCGCGCTCTTCACGGCCTGCACGATCATCGCGAGCGGCTCTTGGAGCGCTTCCAAGATCTCGTTCGAGTTGAGCGTAAAGCTGCGCGGCACGCCTTCTGCGAGGTTGCGGCCGCGCACGTCGATTTCGCGAATTTCCTTTTGTGGGTAGGCGGCACCGATTTCGTGCTTGATACGCTCGGCAGTGGCTTCGCCGATCAGGCTGCCTTGCGTGCGACGCACGTAGGCGACGATCGCTTCGTCGAACCGATCACCGCCGACACGCACCGTCTCCGAGTACACCACGCCATTGAGCGAGATGATGGCGATCTCGGTGGTGCCGCCGCCGATGTCGACCACCATGGTGCCGCGCGCCTCTTCGACCCGCAGGCCCGCGCCGATCGCCGCCGCCATCGGCTCTTCGATCAAGCGAACGTCGCGTGCCCCGGCGGAAAGTGCCGATTCGCGAATGGCGCGGCGCTCGACCTCCGTCGACTTGCACGGCACGCACACAAGAACCCTGGGACTCGGCCGAATGAACGAATTCTCGTGCACCTTGCCAATGAAGTACTTGAGCATCTTCTCGGTGACCAGGAAGTCGGCGATGACGCCGTCCTTGAGCGGCCGGATCGCCGTGATGTTGCCGGGCGTTCGGCCGAGCATGCGCTTGGCATCTAGGCCAACGGCGGCAACGGTCTTCTGGTTGTTGTGGTGGCGGATCGCGACCACCGACGGCTCGTTCAAGACGATGCCCTGGTCACGCACATAAATGAGGGTGTTGGCCGTTCCGAGATCGATGGAGAGATCTCGCGAGAACAGCCCACGAATGTTCTTGAACATCTAAGTAAGGAATCGCGCGCAAGCAGCGGAAAACGCGCGGGACTCTAGCAACCGGCAGGATTCAGAGCAAGGCGCATTTGTGGTAGTTTGCAGTTTTCTGCTCTTCTCTTTCGCGGTTTCCGCCCCGCCCATGACGATCCTTGAGAAGGACATCGACAAGCTCTGTGCGCTCGCACGTTTGGGTTTAGACGCCGACGAACGTTCGGCCGCCAGAACCGATCTCGAACGCATGATTGCGATGGCCGATGCAATTGCGGCCGTCGACACCAGCGGTGTCGTGCCACTTGCGCATCCGCTCGATGCAACCGCTCGATTACGTGCCGATGAAGTAACGGAAGCGGTCGACCGCGACGCCTTCCAAGCACTCGCACCGCTCACGCACGATGGGCTGTACCTCGTCCCTCGCGTCATCGAATGAGCGACTTCCGTACCCTCGTCGAGGTGGCATCCGCGCTCGACGCCGGCACCATATCGAGCGTCGAACTGACTCGCGACGTGCTCTCCGCCATTGCCGACGCGAAGTCGCTCAATGCCTTCATCACCGTGGTCGACGAACGTGCGCTGGCCCAGGCCCGCGTTGCGGACGACAGACGCGCAAAGGGTCTCGCCGCCGCAGTCACCGGCATTCCGATCGCATACAAAGACATCTTCTGCACGCGTGGCGTCCGCACTACCTGCGGTTCGCGAATGCTCGCGAACTTCGTACCGCCTTACGACGCGACGGTCGTCGAACGCTTCGATGCGGCCGGCGCGGTCATGGTCGGCAAAACCAACATGGACGAGTTCGCCATGGGTTCGTCGAACGAGACCAGCTACTTCGGTCCCGTCCACAATCCGCACGACCCAAACCGGGTACCGGGCGGATCGTCGGGCGGCTCGGCAGCTGCCGTTGCAGCCGGTCTGGTGTTCGCCGCAATGGGCACCGACACTGGCGGATCGATCCGCCAACCGGCGGCATTCACAGGCGTCAGCGGACTGAAACCAACCTACGGGCGGATATCGCGCTACGGCATGGTCGCATTCGCATCGAGCCTCGACCAGGGAGGACCGATCGCGCGCAGCGTCCGCGACTTGGAGGTCTTGTTCGGTGTCGCGGCCGGCTTCGACCCGCGCGATTCGACGAGCGCCGAGTTGGCCGTCGATCCGGCACGGCACAAGCCGATCGATGCATTACGAATCGGGCTGCCGAAGGAATACTTCGCGGCACTGGGTGATCGGCGTGTGGCAGCTTCACTCGACACTGCGCGACGGTGGTTCGAAGAAGCCGGCGCCACGGTGATCGATGTTTCGCTGCCGAACACCGACGTGGCCATTCCGACTTACTACGTGGTGGCGTCCGCAGAGGCGTCTACCAATCTGTCGCGCTACGACGGCGTCCGCTACGGCCATCGCTGCGAGGCACCGCAAGACCTCGAGGATCTCTACCTGCGCAGCCGCAGCCAGGGCTTCGGGCGCGAGGTCAAGCGGCGCATCCTGACCGGCACCTACACGCTGTCGATCGGCTACTTCGACGCCTACTACCTCAAGGCGCAACGCGTTCGGCGCCTGATTCGCGACGAGTTCGTACGCACCTTCGCCGACGTCGACGTATTGCTCACGCCCACCACACCCGGAGTCGCATTCCCAATCGGCGCAGTGAGCGATCCGATCGAAATGTACCAGCAGGACGTGTTCACCGTCGGTGCGAGCCTTGCCGGTCTGCCGGCGATGTCCATTCCCTGCGGCTGGGTGGACGGACTGCCCGTCGGTATGCAGCTGATCGGGCCGCACTTCGGCGAGAGCCTGCTGTTCACTGCAGGCGACGCCTTCCAACGCGCCACCGACTGGCACACGCGTCGACCCGGACGAAAGCCATGACTTGGGACGTGGTCATCGGTCTCGAAGTCCACGTGCAATTGGCGACCCGATCGAAGATCTTCTCGGGCGCGAGTGCTTCGTTCGGCGCCGAGCCGAACAGCCAGGCCTGTGCCATCGACCTCGCCATGCCCGGCATGCTGCCGGTGCTGAACGCCGATGCGGTGCGGATGGCCGCGACGTTCGGTCTCGCCATCGATGCCGAACTGCCAGCCGAGTCGGTGTTCGACCGCAAGAACTACTTCTATCCGGACTTGCCCAAGGGCTACCAGATCAGTCAGTTCGAGCGCCCGATCGTGGGTCGCGGCCATCTCGATCTCAAGCTGCCCGGCGGCGGCGTGCGCCGGATCGGCATCACCCGTGCGCACCTCGAGGAAGATGCCGGCAAATCGCTGCACGAAGACTTCGCCGGCATGACCGGCATCGATCTGAATCGCGCCGGCATGCCGCTCTTGGAGGTGGTCTCCGAACCGGAGCTGCGCTCAGCTGCAGAAGCGGCCGCGTACTTTCGCCAGATCCACGTGCTCGTGCGCTATTTGGGCATTTGCGACGGCAACTTGAACGAAGGCTCGATGCGCTGCGATGCCAACGTCTCGGTGCGCAAGTCGCCAAGCGACCCCTTGGGCGTGCGCACAGAGATCAAGAACCTGAACTCGTTCCGCTTTCTCGAGCGCGCCATCGAGCACGAGGTGGCGCGTCAGATCGAGCTGATCGAGGCCGGCGGAACGGTGGTGAGGGAGACATTGTTGTACGACCCCGACCGTGACGAGACGCGGCCGATGCGCTCGAAAGAACTATCCGAGGACTATCGCTACTTCCCGGAACCCGATCTGTTGCCCGTGGTCCTCGATACCGCGCAACTCGACGCGCTTCGCCAGGGGTTGCCGGAACTCCCGAACGCCAAGCGCGCGCGCTTCGAGCGCGACTTGGCGCTGTCTGCCTACGACGCCGAGTGGCTGACGTCGGATCCCGACGTCGCTCGTTATTATGAAGCCGTCGCTGCGACCGCCGGCGATCCAAAGCTGGCCGCCAACTGGGTGATGGGCGAGTGGTCGGCGGCCATGAATCGCGATGCCGCGCGCACGAGTCCACTCGCCGCAGAGCAGTTGGGGCGACTCATCGTGCGCATCAAGGACGGCACCATTAGCGGCAAGATCGCGAAGACGTTGTTCGATGCGCTGTGGAAGGATCCGAACAAGACGGTCGATGACCTGATCGAGGCGGAGGACCTGACGCAAGTGTCGGACACTGCGGCGCTCGCCGCGCTGGTGGCCGACGTGATACGCGATAACCCGGAACAAGTCGGCCAATACCGAGCTGGCAAAACGAAGGTACTGGGCTTCTTCGTCGGCCAGCTGATGAAGGCGACCCAGGGCAAAGCCAATCCGCAAGCCTTGAACGAACTACTGAAAGATGCACTAGCAGAAGTCCGGGACCGTTAGGAAATTGGAGAAGGGGACAGTCTCCTACTTCGACCCGCTTCGCTGCATCAGCCATCATTGCAGCGCGAAATAGGTAGCTGTCCCTTCTAACGCTTGCGGCGCCGCGGCACCATGTCGACGGCCGCGCGCAGCACGTCGCGGCGGCTGATCTGGCCGATCAGCTTGCCCGCCTGTACCACCGGAAAGCGATGCCGGTGCTCGGCACGGAAACGCCGTGCCAGCGAGAAGATATCCTCGTCGGGGGATACCGTCTCGACCGGGTGCTTCATGAAGTCGGCAACGATACCAACCGCTTCGTTGTAGTAGCTGTCTTGAGTCACCACGTCCAGGAGGTCGGTCTCGGACAGGATGCCCACCAGCCGTCCGTCGTCATCGACCACGGGGGCGCCGGAGATCTTGCGCGTCAAAAACACGTGCATGGCCTCGAACACGGTGTCGTTCGGTTTGAACGTCACCAACTGGGTCGCCATGTAATCGGCCACGCGAACGGACTTCATGCCCCTCTCCCCTTTTGCACTCGTCCTTGATACGCGGCTCCCCGCTGAGCGTCAACCAACGCCCGCGGACCGGAATCCCTTACATCGATATAACCAATGCGTTTGACTGCCAGCTTCGAAAGCCCACATCGAGGCATTAGAATACGCGCCCGCTCCATCCATCGTGCGCCTGCAGTCCCCATGCCTTCCTACCAGCTCACTCATCTAAAGCAACTCGAAGCAGAGAGCATCCACATCCTCCGCGAGGTGGCAGCCGAGTTCGAGCGGCCGGTGATGCTGTACTCGATCGGCAAAGACTCGTCGGTGCTCCTGCACTTGGCGCGCAAGGCCTTCTTCCCCGGTCCACTGCCGTTTCCGCTGCTGCACGTCGACACCACTTGGAAATTCCGCGACATGATCGCGTTTCGCGATCGAGTCGCGCGCGAACCCGGCATCGAGATGATCGTGCACATCAATCAAGAGGGTGTGGCGAAGAACGTCAATCCTTTCACGTTCGGCTCGAAGGCGCACACCGACATCATGAAGACCCAAGCGCTGCTACAGGCGTTCGACAAGTACAAGTTCGACGCCGCGTTTGGTGGCGCGCGTCGCGACGAAGAAAAGGTGCGGGCCAAGGAGCGCGTCTATTCCGTGCGCGACAAGAACCATCGTTGGGATCCGAAGAACCAGCGTCCCGAGCTTTGGCAGCTCTACAACGGCGCGATCAACCGCGGCGAGGAAGTGCGCGTCTTTCCCCTGTCGAACTGGACCGAACTAGACGTTTGGCAATACGTCTATCTGGAACACATCCCGATCGTGCCGCTGTACTTTGCCGCCAAGCGACCGGTCGTCGTGCGCGATGGCACGTTGATCATGGTGGACGATGAGCGCATGCCACTCGAACCCGGGGAGAAACCCGAACTGCGCATGGTGCGTTTCCGCACACTCGGCTGTTACCCGTTGTCGGGTGCCGTCGAGTCCACCGCGACCACGCTGCAGGGAATCATTCAGGAGATGTTGTTGGCGAGGTTCTCCGAGCGACAGGGCCGGCTCATCGACCACGATGCCGTGGCATCGATGGAACAGAAGAAGCGCGAAGGCTATTTCTGATGAGCCACCAATCCGACCTCATCGCCACCGACATCGAGGCTTATCTCGAGCAGCACGAGCGCAAGGAGATACTGCGCTTTCTCACCTGCGGCAGCGTCGACGATGGCAAGAGCACGCTGATCGGTCGGCTGCTGCACGACTCGAAGATGATCTACGAGGATCAGCTCGCGGCGCTCAAGTCCGGCGCCAGCGCGGAGGCGGGCGAGTACGATCTCGCACTCTTGGTCGACGGTCTGCAAGCCGAGCGAGAGCAAGGTATCACCATCGACGTCGCCTACCGCTACTTCTCGACCACCAAGCGTAAGTTCATCATTGCCGACACGCCCGGTCACGAGCAGTACACGCGCAACATGGCAACCGGTGCGTCGTGCTGCGACGTGGCCGTGATATTGATCGACGCGCAGCAGGGCGTGCTCGCACAGACGCGCAGACACACGTTCATCGTTTCGTTGCTCGGCATTCGCCACATCGTCGTGGCGGTCAACAAGATGGACCTCGTTGGCTTCGACGAAGGCGTGTTCGAAAAGATCCGCGACGAATATCACGCCTTCACCACCAATCTCTCGATCGAAGATCTGCACTTCATTCCCATATCGGCATTGAAGGGCGACAACGTCGTGGAGAAGTCGCAATCGATGCCGTGGTATCAGGGCGCGACGCTCATGTACCTCCTCGAGAACATCCACGTCGCTTCCGATCGCAACTTCTCTTGCTTTCGCTTCCCAGTGCAGCGCGTGAGTCGACCGGACTCGACGTTTCGTGGCTACGCGGGCACGGTACGCAGCGGCACAGTGAAACCGGGCGATCCCATCATCGTGCTCCCGTCTGGTAAGCGCTCGACGGTGGACCGCATCGTGACCATGGACGGTGACTTGGATGAAGCGTTCCCGCCATTGGCGGTAACGCTGACGCTGAAGGACGAGGTCGACATCAGCCGGGGCGACATGCTGGTGAAGTCAGACTCGATTCCGGCCATCGAAGATCGCTTCGACGCGCAACTCGTCTGGCTCGACGAAGAACCGCTCGTGCCTGGCAAGCAATACGTGATCAAGCACGGCACGCGCAGGCTGTTCGGCCGCGTCTCTGGAATCCGCTTCAAGACCGACGTCAACACCCTCGAGCGCTCGACCACGCCGACACTGGCGCTCAATGAGATCGGCCGCTGCGAGCTGACGCTTTCGGAGCCCATCCCCTTCGATCCGTACCCCGAGAATCGCGAAACGGGTGCATTCATACTGATCGATCGCTTGACCCATGCCACCGTCGCGGCCGGCATGATCTGCCCGGTCGCCGGCACCACCGGTCGCGATCACTGGGACGAGATACCGCATGGTCAGCTCAAAGTGACCACCAGTCCGGTGACCGCCCGCGAACGCGAGGAGCGGTTGGGCCAGCGACCGGTCACCGTGTTGCTGACCGGGCTATCGAAGTCGGGCAAGACGGTGATCGCCAACGCTGTCGAGCGCCAGTTGTTCGACGCCGGCCGGCTCGCGACCGTGCTCGACGGCCAGAATTTCCGGCTCGGCATGAGCCGTGACCTCGGCTTTAGCGCAACCGACCGCTCGGAGAACGTGCGCCGCGCCGCGGAGACGGCGCGCATCATGAACGACGCGGGGCTGCTTTGCCTGACGGCATTCATCGTGCCACTCGAGTCGATCCGAGCACGAGCACGCGAGGTGATTGGCGCCGACCGTTTCATCGAAGTGTTTCTCGACGCACCGATCGCGGTGCTGAAGTCGCGCGACACCGAAGGTCTGTATGCTGCCGCCGAGCGCGGCGAGCTGCCCAGCTTCCCCGGCGTAACCACCGAGTTCGAACGGCCCTCGAGTCCGGATCTGGTGCTCGATACCTCGAAGCTCGACATCGATACCTGTGCCAAACGCATCATCGAGCTACTCAAGCGCAAACAAGTCATACGCTGATTGAAGGAGACGTCAATGACCATCACGACGGACGTGGTCATCGTTGGAGCAGGCCCGTGCGGGCTCTTTCAGATCTTCGAGCTGGGTCTCTTGGGCCTCAAAGCCGAGATCGTCGACGCATTGCCGAAGCCCGGCGGTCAGTGCACGGAACTCTATCCGGACAAGCCAATCTACGACATCCCAGCCATCCCCGTTTGCGATGCGCAGGAGTTGGTCGAACGACTGATGAAGCAGATCGAGCCGTTCGGCGCCGGCTTTCACCTCGATCAACAAGTAACAGAGGTGCAGCGCACCGAGGACGGTAATTTTCATGTCGCAACCAGCGCGGGCACCGCGTTTCATGCCAAGGCGGTGGTAATCGCCGGTGGTGTGGGTTCGTTCCAACCCATGCCGCTGCGTGTCGACGGTGTCGATGAGTTCATCGACGAGCAGATCTTCTATCGCGTGAAAGATCCGAGCGCGCACTTCGGCAAAGACGTCGTCTTGCTCGGTGGCGGCGATTCCGCATTCGACTGGGCGCTCGAACTCGCCGAGAAGACGAAGTCGTTGACGCTGATTCACCGTAGCGACAAGTTTCGCGCCGCGCCGGCGTCGGTCGCCAAGATGGAAGCGCTCGTCAACGCGGGCAAGTTGAACTTTCGCATCGGCAACGTCATTGGATTGAACGCGAACAACGGCGTGTTGAAGTCGGTTGACGTGCGTGACCCGGAAGAGCGCGTGGAGCCGCTCGAACTCGACCACCTGCTGGTGTTTTTCGGTCTCTCGCCGAAGCTCGGCCCGATCGCCGAGTGGGGCATCGACCTCGACAAGAACCAACTGCCCACCGACACCGAGAAGTTCGAGACCAGCGTGCCGGGCATCTACGCGGTGGGCGACATCGCCACCTATCCGGGCAAAAAGAAGCTGATCCTGTCCGGCTTCCACGAAGCAGCGCTCGCGGCCTTCGCGATCAAAGCCCGAATCGAGCCCGACAAGAAGGTGCACCTCCAGTACACGACCACCAGCCCCATCATGCACCAGCGCCTCAAGGTCAAGGACTAGAGGGGTTTCGTCGCCTTCCCCGGAGCAACGACTTTGCCCCGGAAATGGGGACAGTTTACTTATTTCTCGATGCGGGCTGTGCCTCCCAAGCTTGGCAAGGAGAAATAGGTTAACTGTCCCCATTTCCGGCGCCACGTGACGTGGTCGCCACCGGGCCGAACTTCCGCTAATCTGGCTGAATTACATCAACGACGGGGGAATATCGGACGATGAGCGCTGCGAAACCGCTACCGGCGGTGGATTATCTAAAGCTACCCGAGGGCGGTGAACCCTACCTCGAAGGTTACAAGTGCAAGGCATGCGGGGCTGTCTTTTTGGGCGAACGCACCGTGTGCTCGAAGTGCGGTGCGCGCGATGCGTTAGCGCCCCAGAAACTCGGCACCAAGGGCAAGCTGTACGCCTATTCGATCGTGCATCGGTCGTTTCCGGGCGTCGAGGTCCCCTACATTTCGGCCATCGTCGATCTCGAAGGCGGCGGCACGCTCAAGGGCAACCTCATCAACATCGAAGCCGATCCCGCAAAACTGAAATTCGACATGCCCGTGGAAGTCGTCTTCAAGGACGCCGGGCGTAAAGATCGGGAAGGTAATTCCTACATGGCCTATTTCTTTGAACCCCGGCGCGCTTAAGGAGGCAAACCATGGGTGACGTGTACGTTGTCGGTATCGACATGACGAAATTCCAGAAGGCCGGCACCGGGCCGGCCGTCGACGTGCTCGGCGCGAAGGCGGCCCTCGGCGCGCTGGACGATTGCGGCCTCAAGATTCAGGACATGCAGGCCCTGTATTGCGGCAACCTCTACCAGGCAAGCGGTATGGTCGGTCAACGCATCCTGCAGCAGATCGGCCAGACCGGTATTCCAGTCGTCAACGTCGCCAACGCTTGTGCAACCGGCGCAACCGCGTTTCGCGAAGGCTGGGCCGCCGTGAAGGCTGGCCTCTACGACACCGTGCTCGCGGTCGGTGTCGAGAAGATGAGCGCCGGACTCTTGGGTGGCGGCGGCAGCGGCGGGATTTCGAAGGAAGGGTTGTTCGGCTCGAGTACGATGCCGGCGGTGTTTGCTGAAGCGGGTATGGAGCATTCCCGCAAGTACGGCACCACCTTCGAGCAGTTCGCGAAGGTGTCGGTGAAGAACCATCACCATTCCACGCTGAATCCGAAGGCGATGTACCAGATCGAGACACCGCTCGACATGGTGATGGGTGCCGAGATGATCGCGTACCCCAACACCAAGCTCATGTGCTCGGTAAACGTCGACGGCTCTGCCGCCGCCGTGCTGATGTCGGAGAAGAAGGTCAAGGAACTAGGCCTCGGCAAGCGCGCGGTGAAGGTCCGTGCCTCGGTGATGACGTCGGATCCCTGGCAAGAGCGCGACCTCGTCATGCCGGACGTGAACACTTGTACGCGTCTCGCCGCCAAGCAGGCCTACGAGATGGCAGGCATCGGCGCCGACGACATCGACTTGATCGAGCTGCACGACTGTTTCGCGACGGCCGAAATCCTCCACTATGAGAATCTCGGCATCTGCAAGGACGGCGAAGCCGGCAAGATGATCGACACCGGTGCAGTTGCGCTTGGCGGCAAGGTTCCGGTGAACGTCTCGGGCGGTCTGTTATCGAAGGGCCATCCGCTCGGCGCGACCGGCATTGCCAACATCTTCGAGGTGGTCACCCACCTGCGGGGCGAAGCCGGCAAGCGCCAAGTGGAAGGTGCCCGCTTCGGCCTCACGCACGTAATCGGCTTGGGCAGCGCCTGCGGTATCCACATCCTCGAGAAGGTCGCGTAAGCACCTTACTGTGGGAGCGGCTTGCGAGCAGTCGCGAGCGAGCCCGCTCCCACACTCGATCTCTTGTCTCCAATGCGCATCGGCGTCGTCAGCGACACCCATAACAACCTGAAGAACGTTCGCCGTATCGTCGAGCTGTTCAACTCGGCCGGCGTTGATCGCGTCATTCACACCGGCGATATCACGCAAGCAAAGACGCTCGAGGTATTTGCACACCTCGATGCGCCACTGTCAGGCGTGTTTGGGAACAACGACGAAGAACGCGACGCGCTGGACGCTGCGATAGCCCGGCACGGCTTCGAGTTCGCAGATCCGCCTTACGAGTTCACGCTACACGAACGTCGAATTCTGATCGTGCACGACCCTCATGATCTCGATCACGCGCTGAAGCCGGGTCTCGACCTCGTGCTGCATGGGCACACTCATCGTTTCCGACTCGAGCGTACGCGGCATGGGCTCATCTTCAACCCCGGCGAGTGCGCCGGTCACATGCTCGGATTGAACGCGATCGGCATCATTGACCTCGAACAGCTTCGTCCCGAGCTCATCAACTTCTGATTGCGTCCAGAATCGCGCCGATGCGCGCCGCATTGGCGCCGAGGTCGCTCACCCCTACCCTCGAGACGGAACGCACGTCGACGCGTGAGCCCGTACCACTCGGCCGAACCCGAACCACCACGTCGTCTTTGAAGCCGAACCAGAACGTCGTCGCTACGGCTTCGATGCGTCCCGCGTCTTCATCGGCATTGACAATCTCGAGCCCGAGTCCAGAGATTGCCTCGAGCGCTTCAGCGAAGGCTTCGCTCGGTGCGAGTTCGCGCTCGAGCGGCACCACCCACGGATAGGCGTCGCGCTGCAATGGTGCGAGCTTCTCGGCGTCGTATTCGAGCGGGTTGCTCTGCTCCCCGCGCAGCGACACGGCCACTTCGAACAGCGGCGGATCACTGGTATCGGTCGAGATGTCGTGAATCGGCGGTACCGATCTCGCGGTCATGAACTGCATGCCGAGAAACACGACGATCGCACCACCGACTGCGATCCCGACACCCAGCGGCGCTCGGTTTCGCGCCCGCGCGGGTTTACGCGATGCAATCAACCCGCCGATACCGACCACGAACGCAACGACGGCCAGGACGGCCGCGCCACCCAAGAACAGGAAACCAGTCTGGAAGCCCCACACGCCGAGTCGGCTACCGAGGGCGCCGAGTGGCAGCAAAACCGCCGCGATCACGGCACCGATCAGCACCGCACTCGCCCACCATGCGCGCCGTGTCGTCGAATCTTCCATTGTCCCCTCCGTGTTAGGCTCGCGTGCTTCCGAGCATACACGAGATCCATAAAGTGAAGACCCGCCCCAGCTCGCTCGACGAGATGCAAGCTCGGCAGAAGAACATGATGACGCCGGAAGGCATCGCCAAGGGCCTTGCGTTCAAACCGCGTGCGACCGACGTGATCATCTCGCCGTTCGGCAAGTGCGGCACCACTTGGACACAGCAGATCGTGCACAGCCTGCGGACGCGCGGTGATCTCGACTTCGACGACATCTCACGTGTGGTGCCGTGGATCGAGACTTCGACCGACCTCGGAATCGACCTCGAGGCGCCCCAGCGTGCGGAACCGCGCGCCTACAAGAGCCATCTGTCTTGGAAGGCCGTGCCCAAGGGTGGCAAATACATCGTCTCGTTTCGGGATCCACGCGATGCGCTCGTGTCGATGTACCGGTTCATGGAGGGTTGGTTCTTCGAGCCCGGTGCTTTCTCGATCGAGGAATTCGCGCGCCGGCGCGTCATGAAGCGCGGCGAGGGCATGGATTATTGGGCTCACCTGGTGTCCTGGTGGAGCCAACGTGCCAACCCGAACGTGCTACTGCTCGCGTACGAGCACATGAAGGAAGATCTGCCGCACGCCGTTGCACGAATTGCCGCATTCATCGGCATCGAGCTCGACGACGAACTCCGCGCCATCGTCCTCGAGCAAGCATCGCTGGCTTCGATGACGGCGCACAAGGACAAGTACGCCGACCTGTTGATGCGCGAACGCAGCGAACGGGTTTGCGACCTGCCGCCCGGCAGCGATTCTGCAAAGGTTCGCAACGGTACGGTCGGCTCGCACGCCAAGGAGCTGCCCGCAGAGATCATTGCGGAACTGGACGCAATCTGGCGCGAAGACGTCACGCCGGCGACCGGTGCCGGAAGCTATGCCGAACTCATCGCGCAACTAGACCGCTGAGCCGTGCGAGCTGTTTGGCTAGTGCTGATGAATTGCATCGTATGGTGCGGTTCCGTTTGGGCCACAAGCGTCGAGGACTTTGCGCGCTACCCGGAGCACGAAGCGATCGAAATATCGCCGGATGGCACGTATCTCGGCGTCACGCGTCGCAACGAAGTCAACGAAACGATTACGATCGTGCGACTAGCTGACATGAAGCCACTCACCAACGTGTCGTTCGGTAGCGCCATCGACATCTGGGACTTTTTCTTCGTGACCGACACGCGTCTTCTCATCCAGCCGGCGCGGCGATTTCCGGGGCTCACGGACTACAACGCGCCGACCGGCGAATTCATCGGCATGGATGCCGACGGAAAGCGTAGCGAATTGCTGTTTGGACCATTCGCGGGCGAATCCGGCGTTGCATCTCGGCGCAACAAGCGCGAGAGCGTATTCGCTGCGGGGCGCCTCATCGACTACTTCGATGCCGATCCCAACAAGGTACTCATTCAGTCGATCGGCTATGGCGTCAAAGGCATCTACAACGCCGCCTACCGGATGGACATCAACAATGGGAGGTTGAACAAGGTTGCAAGCTCTCCAGTGCGCAACGGCACGTTCGTCGCGAACGTCGATGGCGGAATCGACATCGTCTGGGGCAGCGATGATGAGGGGCACAGAAAAGTCTTTCATCGCAGTGACGGTGGCGAGTGGCGACCACTGTTTAAATTCGACATGAACGAGGGTTCGCTCGCTCCAGTCAGCCCCGCCGGCGATGGCGCCTATATCGCGATCGACAATCGCGACCCGGACACCCAGGGTGTGTATGTTTGGCATCCGAATGGCGCGATCAAGCAGCTCTTTTCGCATCCCGATGTCGACGTCAACGACCTCGAGTTCGACTTCGACAACCGGCTGTGGCTGATCGGCTTTGAGAACTACTTTCCAGACTACTTCTATCCGGACCCGGAACACCCCCTTGCCGTTGCGCATCGCAAAATGCGAGCGGCGTTCCCCGACGACGATGTCACCTTCACCAGCTACACCAGAGATATGCGCCAGGCCGTCGCACTCGTAACCGGCCCACGCAACCCCGGCGTCTTCTATGTGCTGGATACCCGCGACAACAAGGTTACGCATCAACTCGAAGGTCGCCCATGGCTGAAGCGAGAGGATCTCACCGAAACGAGCCCGGTCGAATTCACCGCGCGTGACGGCCTGAAGATTCGGGCTTTGCTCACGACGCCGAGCCACGACGCCGGCAGCAAGCTCCCCCTGATCGTGATACCTCACGGCGGACCGCACGGTATCTATGACGTCTGGGGATTCGATCCCGAGGTGCAATTGCTGGCGGCCAACGGCTACGCGGTGCTGCAGGTGAACTTTCGCGGTTCTGGTGGACGTGGGCGCGGCTTCGAGTCGGCTGGCTATGGCAAGTGGGGACTCGAGATGCAGGACGACATCACCGATGCGGTCAAGTGGACGATCTCCGACGGGCAGGTGGATCCGAATCGCATTTGCATCTACGGCGGCAGCTACGGCGGCTACGCGGCGCTCATGGGCGTGGTCCGCGATCCGGACCTTTACCGATGCGCGGTCGGATTCGCGGGTGTCTACGATCTGCCGCTCATGTTCGAGAAGGGCGACATCCAACGCGTGGAGTCGGGCATAAACTTTCTCGAGATGGCCGTCGGTACCGACGAGCAAGAGATGAAGCGTCGCTCACCCGCCTACAACGCCGACAAGATCAAGGCCGCCGTACTGCTCATTCACGGCAAGCTCGACGAGCGGGTGCCGATCGAACATGCGTATCGCATGCGCGATGCGTTGGAGAAGGTCGGCAAGCCGACGCGCTTGATCACCGAGGGCGGCGAAGGCCACGGCTTCTTTGCCGAGGATAATCGGGCGCATCTCTACCGCGAGCTGCTCGACTTCTTCGATGACCACATCGGCACACGCGGTACGCCTCACTAGCCGATGGACGAGCGATCTCTGCTCCTAGGTCTGCTGTTCGGTTCTATCGGTATCGGGTTTGCGATCTACGGCCGGCGCCAACGCCAGCTCGCGCCCTTCCTGACCGGGCTCGGGCTGATCGGATTGCCGTATGTGGTCGATGGCACGATGGCGATGATCGTCATCGCGACCCTGCTCGTGGTACTGCCGTTTGTCGTGCGCCGCTGAAGAACACCGATGCGCGATTGCTTGTCTCGGCTAATAGACCACTGACACGAGCGATTGCCGCATCGAATCCAGTTGCGCCGTGCGCGAGGCAAGGTCGGCGTGTAGCTCCGGTAGCTCGTGCTCGATGGCGGCTTTTTCTTCGGCGAGACGTTGCGTTTCCGCGAGCAGATCTACCCGCTGCGGCACGGTGAGTTCGGGATTCAGTTGCTCGGTCGATGCGGCGACGATGCGCGACTTCACCCACTCGAGCCGCGCCTCACGCGCAGCAATCGTGGATTCCAATGCAGCGATGTCACGCCGCGCCAAGTAGAGCTGACGTCCTTGTCGGTAAGCCGCGACGAAATCACTCTGCATGTCGGCGGGGCAGATATGGGAATGCCCGTATCCGAGTTCACCCACTTCGAAGGCATTGTTCGGGTGGCAGTACTCGCGCGCTCCGGACTCCCAACCGGCCATGTAGGCGGCGCGATCGGGCACCACGCCAAATGGACCACAGGCGTCCTGGTGCTCCAGCAATTGCGAGTTCCGCAGTCCCTGGGCGCCATCCCGGTAGCCCAACGTCTGCCAATCGCCAGCATAGCATTGGCTCTCGGACACCGTTGCCCGACTGCCACAACCGGCCAAAGCCAGGATCAAGATAGGAATCAAAATATGGTTGCGCACGAGCCCTCCGGCGCTCGGCCCCGATCGATGGAATCTAGTCGATCGCGGCAACAGCTACCGGGCGCCCGTCACAGATCACACCGGCAACTGCACGCAGTTTCTCGACCTAAGTCCGCATCGCTCGCGCGAGCGCGGCCTCACCTTCGAGCACCCAAGGCCGATCGGCCGGCGTCGATCGCTGCACCGGCGCCGTCTGGAACTCGTTCGCCCAGGCGAGCCGCGGCCGGTTGGTGCGATTGGGCCCGGCATAGTGCAGCAGCCGCGGATGATGAAAGCTCATGCCGCCCGCCATGAGCGGCACGGCCACGGCCCCTTCAGTGTCGATGCGCTCGGCCAACTCGAGAATGTGCACGGACGGATCGTCGCCGACGTGACGGTGGGCAACGACCGGCCCTAGGTGACTGCCCGGCAGAAACCACAGGCAACCGTTCGATTCGTCGACGTGCTGCATCGGTGTCCAGGCTGCGATCGCGTGGTAGTCGCGGTGCACGTTCCAATACGCCTCGTCTTGATGCCAAGGTGTCTCGCCGCCGTCGTTGGCGGCCTTGAAGATCAGATGCCCCCAATGCTCCACCGTCTCGAGCGGTACCTCGAGCAAGCGCGCCGCGATTCGCCGCGCGTTTCGCCAGAGGGCCGTGGCGCGGATTTGCGGCACGAAGCGTTCCGGCATGAGCAGCTGGCCGATCGACGGCGACGCCAGGCTGCCGTAGGGCCGGGTGACGTCGAAGAACTCGTTGGGAAGGCCGCTGCGCGTACGGGTCAAGAGACACGCGTAAGCGTCGCGCATCCATGCAACCTCGTCGGCCGTCGTTATTGCATCGATCACGAGGTAACCGTTGCGGGCATAGAAATCCATCTCTGCCCGTCCGATGTCCACCTCGAAGTCGACCGTCGGGGGCGCCGCAATTTCCATCGACCATCAGCCTTTCGTTCGCCGATGGGGTATCTTCTCGCCATGTCGTATCCGGCTGCTACCCCCGCCGATGTCGCGTTCTTCCGCGAGCATGGCTGGATCGTGGTCGAACAGGCCATCGAGCCGGCCGATCTCGACGCGCTGATCGGCCATTGCGAGGAGATACTCGCCAATCTCGACACGATGGCGTTCGATTGGGCTTGGGAGAAGGGCACGCCGCGCGAAGCGCGCGAGTTCAAGATCGTGCAAGCCAGTCCCACCCGCCACTGGCCGGAGCTCAACGCCTCGCGTTTTCGCATGTGGGCGATCGAGTTCGCCGCATCGCTCATGGGTCAACCACTCGAATTCTGGTACGACCAATTCCTCGCCAAGCCGCCGGGCCGTAGTGCACCGACCGCGTGGCATCAAGACGAAGGCTACTGGGGCCGCAACTTGGATGACCGCGGCATTACCTGCTGGATGCCGTTTCACGACGTCGATGAAACGAATGGCTGCATGCACTTCGTCGATCGTGGGCACGAGCTCGGTGTATTACCGCACCGTCAACTCGAACACTTGGCGAGCGATCTCTTGACGTGTGATCCAGGCGACCGCGAAGTAGTGGCCTGTCCGCTGCGGTTAGGCGACGTCACGTTCCATCACGGCAAGACGCCTCACATGACGCCCGCCAACAACTCGACTGAGTGGCGAAAGATCCTCACTCAACATCTGCGAGTGGTGGGCTCGAAGGGCGAGGGCGATCACTACCCGTGGAAGATCTACGTCAACCAATTTACCGGCGAGAAGCACGTTCCGAAGCGCCGCTGAGGAGCCGACGCAGAGCGTCGAGCTGCGTACGACGACCGGGCGGTTGATAGCTGAACAGCAGTGCACGCCGCTGCAACGTCGATGTGTTGGGGGCCGAACGGTGCACGAGCATGGCACCGAACATTACCAGCGTGCCCGCAGAAACCGGCAAAGGCACAGTCTCGACGTCTGCGTACGCCGCTGCATCGATCTCGTTGCCGGCAAACGCGTCGCCGTCGGTTCGTGTCCGCCATTGACCGTTCCGGTGACTGCCGGGCACCACTTCCAAGCAACCGTTCTCGAGGGAAGCATCGTCGAGAAACAGCATCGCGGTTGCGATCTCATCGGCCCGCTCCGCCACGGGTACCCAATAAGGATAGTCCTGGTGCAACGGGTTCACGCCTCCCAAGTGCGGCCTCTTGAGATTGAGCTTTTCGGTGAACAGTGCCGGCTCTCGGCAACCGAGTATGTCCATCATCGGCTCTACGAAACGGGCATCCCGCGCGAACGTCTCGATCTCGGCATCGAGATGCGCGAACGGCTCGATGCCGTGCACGATGTCGGCGTCGCCTTCCCACTTGATGATGGTTTCGTGTTCGCGATCGGCGTCGAATACGTAGCTACCTGCCCGGCTACGTCGTGCGTTTCGGCCGCTGACCAGACGATCTACGAGCGCTTCGCAACACGCGGTCACTCGCGCGCATTCGGCTACCGTGAACGCACCCTCGCGCACGACAAACCCTGTCGTGCGCATTTGTTCACGCTCCATGGTCGTCAATCGATGTGCAGTCACGGACTTCGACCAATGAAGGACAGCATCCGCACGAACATGACGACGCAGAGGACGAGCAACGCCATCAAACCGAGCAGGTAGAAGGCGAAGCTGCGTTCGATGAGGATGCCGAAAGCGTTCAGGAATTCGATCACCAGCACTACCGTCATCAGTAGACTAATGCTTCTCGAGATCCACAGGTTGTAGCTCGGGTCTGCCGTGAGCGCCACGTTGCTCAAACGTCGAAAGGTCCAGAACTGGAGTGCCCCCACATAGAGCACCATCGCAAAGCTCGACACCGCCCACACCCATTCTTCAGGCGCGTTCAAGTGGAACAGCACGAGGGGTAGCAGAGAAAACAGCAACGCCGCAATACTTGCATAGAGCATCGCCCTAAATCGCAGCACATCCACTTCGGAGAGCGAATCCTCGCGCATCCCGAATGCGGCGACCACGCCAGTGAACCCGACGAGTGCCACCGAAACCTCGGCGAGCAGCTCGAGCACATTCTCCCCAGTCAAGAGATCCCTCCCCTCGCACGAGCCGTGGTAGGTTAGCCGCTCTTGCGGGGCGCGCGATAGGTACACATGGCTTTCTCCGGCATGGGACTCCACATGGGCAACCTCTCTCGGATCTCCGCGGCGCAGACACGCTCGATCAGCCCCGAGAACTTCACCGGCGAGAAAGGCAAAGGCGGAATGTCCACCGATGGGCCGGCGGCGAATGCCGCACGCGGCCTCGGGCAGGGCTGGAAGGTATCGCCCTACATCATCATCGAGCCGGGCGCGACATTCACGCTCGCCGACATCGAAGGACAGGGTGCGATCCAACAGATCTGGATGACCCTTGCGCGCGGCAGATGGCGGCATTCGATTCTGCGCGCGTATTGGGACGATCAAGAGAATCCGTCGATCGAATCTCCCACCGGCGACTTCTTCGCATGCGGCTGGGAAAGCTTCGCGCAAGTGAGTTCGCTTGCGGTTTGTGTCAATCCAGGGCGGGCTTTCAATTGCTACTGGGAGATGCCGTTTCGCGAGCGGGCACGCTTCACAATGGAGAACCGCTCCGACGAGCCACTCTACGTCTACTATCAGATCAACTACACGTTGACCGACGTACCGGACGACGCAGCTTACTTTCACGCGCAATTTCGCCGCACGAATCCTCTACCGTACAAAGACGTGTATCGCATTCTCGACGGCGTCCGCGGGCCGGGCCACTACGTCGGTACCTATATGGCGTGGGGCGTGAACAATGCGGGTTGGTGGGGCGAAGGCGAGATCAAGTTCTACCTGGACGGCGACAACGAATTCCCAACCATCTGCGGCACCGGCAC
>QJXZ01000057.1 GCA_003248125.1 Gammaproteobacteria bacterium
GCTCGAGGAAGAGAGTTTCTGGAATCCATTCAAACTCGACCTGGAAAAGAACTTTGGTATCGCGGAAGAACGTCTAGGTAGCGAAATGCCAGCCGAGTACTCGGCAATCGTTGAGGCGACACTGACGAAGTACCAGGCGTTTCTCGATCACCTCGAGACTCGCCCGTTCGCACTGGTGCACGGCGACTATCACTTCAAGCAGATCTTCTTTCCGCGACCGGACGGATCCGGCCGCTTCGCTGTGTTCGACTGGCAATTTCCCTATGTCGCCCCAGGACCTTGGGATCTTGCGCGGTGCATGGCGGCGACGTTACCGACCGCTGTGCGCCGGCGATCGCAGGCGCGGCTGCTCGACCGATATCTGCGGGCGTTGCAGCAGCACGGCGTGGCCGATTACACGCATGCCGAGCTGGTGCAGGATGTCAGGTCCGGATGCCTGATCAACTTGATGATTCACGCCAACGCGCTGGGCGCGACGGACCTCGACATCTTGGAGAAAGAGGCCGGCAGCTACGGCATGCGCTGGCAGGAAGTGCTCATCGATCGGATGGTCGATGCGGCATCGGATTTCGGCGTGCTGCCCTTTCTGCACGGCCTGTGAAGCTCGCGTGAGCTTGCGAGCGGCGCCGGCATCGGCCAGAGTTGGTCAGTTCGTATGCGAGGTAGTCGATGTCGGAAGCCGATGCAATCGATGCGGACATGCAATCCTTTTGGAATGGTGTCGGTGGCAACACTTGGGTCGCGCGTCAGGCGCACACCGATATCACGTTGCGGCCAGTCGCAGATGCACTCCTTGCTCACGCGGCGCCGAGGCCTGGTGAATCGGTGCTCGATGTCGGATGCGGCTGTGGCGCGTCGACGTTGGACTTTGCGCGTGTCGTTGGCCCAAGCGGCTCAGTTCTGGCGCTGGACATCTCGGGGCCGATGCTGGCGGAGGCGCGCTCTAGAGAGCGAAAAGTTGGTGTTTCCAATGTCGAATGGCGGCAGGCGGATGCGGCGACGGCACCACTGCGTGACTACAACCTGCTGACATCCATGTTCGGTCTGATGTTCTTCGGAAATCCGGTTGCAGCGTTCACGCACTTGAGACAGTTCGCACGCATAGGCGCACGCATGTCTTTCGTTGCTTGGCGCTCGCTCGCTGAGAATCCTTGGATCGGAGTTCCGATGGAGGCGGTTGCACCTCATCTGCCTGCCAGACCCACGGGCAAGCCCAACGCGCCCGGCATGTTTGCATTCGCTGATCCGGGCTACGTAGAAGCCGTCCTCACGGCAGCGGGTTGGTCGCCCCCGAAGCTTGAAGCGTTGGACTGCGCACTGGATATCGCGGCGGGTAGGGGCATCGATGAAGCCGTGACGCAGTCGACGCAGATCGGAGCCGTCTACAGTTGGCTGCGCAACGAACCTGATGAAACTCGGTCTGCTGCGGTCGAGTCCATTCACAAAGCGCTGATGCCATACGTTGATGGCAACGGTGTGCGTTTGCCGGCGGCCATGTGGCTCGTCAGCAGCACGCCGTCATGTGGCTCGTCAGCAGCACGCCGTCGTGACAATCTAGTTTGGCGAGGGGATTAGCGGCATCAATAAATAGCAATCCCATTCACCCCCGGTGTGAATCGTCACCATACCTGATCGGATGCGATCGCCCGCGTGGCTGTGCAGGAAGGGCTCCATGCCTGGATCATCCTCCGCCGCCACTTCCAGGGTCAGCGTGTCACCTGCATCCAGCACCACGCTCGTGGGCCAGATCTCTATCTCGACCGGAACCACTTCGCCTGGTGTCAACTTCTGCAGATCGTCGTGCGAGTGCACCGGCCTGAACGCGGTAGAAAGCGCATCGTCGAGCTTGCGGTGCGAAGCGCGCAACCAGCCGATGGCCGCCGGGATATCGGGGCCGTTTTGCGCCGGAAAGCGAATCTCGTTGCCGGCCGCATCGTACTTTCGAATGATGACGAAGAGATCAGCATCGTCACTCGAAGCGGAGATGCACAGCCGTAGTTTGATGGGTCCTGTGAACTCCGTCGGCCGATCGAACGGCGATGTCGAGAATCGCGCCGTCGCGGGCTGCTTGCCCGACTGATCGTAGGTCGCAGTCGCGGAGCGGGTGACCTTCTCGAGCGTGAGTCTGCCGCTCGATGCATCCAGATAGAACGGCGTCCAACGCGTTCGTGCAATTGGCCATTCGTTCTCGTAGCGCCACGTGTAATCGTCGGCCCCACGGCGAATGGCGAGCTTGATCGGCGGTTCGCGTTCTATGCCGGTGTCGGTGTCGTAGAGCCACCGATCTACGAAGCGCTTCTGCGTCAACCGGCCCTCGAGCGAGTAGAAGGGAAGAATGTGGTTGCCGCTGTGAATCTGCAGCATCTTGAACTCGGAGCCGGCCTCCAAATAGCCTTCTACGTTGCCTCTGAGATGCAACCCGACCCCGCCCCAGTTTCCAGCTGAAAGCACAGGTACGGTTATCTTCGAGAGATCCGGGACGTCGTAGGCGCGCTCGTCGATGAGCTCGGGCGGTGCCGGTGGCGCACCGGAAGAGGAGGGGCCTTGCGGATAGTTGTGCCGACGTACGTTGCGCGACCAGCGTTGATTGAAGTTGTTGGAGTAGATACCGCCATGGCGGCCGGCATCGCGATAAGTATCCACCGCACCTTCCCAGGGTACGATGCACGCAAGGTGCGGCGGTTGCTGTGCGGCCACGCGCCAGCTATTCATCGCGAAGTACGAGATACCCATGACGGCCACGCGACCGTTGCTCCAAGGCTGCGCGGCCGCCCACTCCACACAGTCGTAGAAATCGCGCGCTTCATCGACCGACAGTCTGCGCACCCGCCCAGGTGACTTCCCTGTGCCTCGGCCATCTACGCGGATCACCACATAGCCTTGGGGCGTCCACCACTCTGGGTTGACGGTCTCCCAGTGCATGTAGGGGCCCTGTTCCGGCAATGAGTCGTAGTCGAAGTCTGGATTCCAATCTCTGAAGTGAATGTCCTTGGAGTAGGGACCCAAGGTCATGATCGTGCCGAACTGGCCGGATTGCTGTGGCCTGAATATGTCTGCGACTACATGTTCGCCGTCACGAAGCGGAATCTTCTGGTCACGCTCGACGCGCAGATCGTAGTAGCGCGCAGTGGAAATTTCGTTCGCCATCCTGCCCTCCCAATCCGAAGATCGTAGGTACTTCGGCCCTAGCTCGCAATCCGATGGCGGTCTGACTCAGAGTTCCGCGAGCAATGTATCTTCCGCTGAGAAGTCGTAGCTGTACTGATCGCGACCTCCCTGCCGATACCAATCCCAAGCGTCGCGGTAGCCGTCCTCGATGCCAAACCTCGGCCGCCACTCGATGTCGCGCAGCGCCGCGTCGATGCTCATGCAGGCGCTGCCGACGAGCGCTTCCCCCCAGTGCAGCACCGGCGGGTGCTTGCGTGCGATGGTGAGCGGCACGTGCACGATTTCGGCGCGCGTGCCCATGGCACGTGCGATGAGGTTGATGACGCCGACGACGCTCGCGAACTCGGCGCCCGCCACGTTGTACGCCTTCCCCTTCACGTTATCGTTACCAAGCAGTGCCGCCATCAGCCGCGCCACATCGTTGATGTGCACGAGCTGCAACACGGCAAATCCGTCGCCCGGGACCAGGATCGGCCGGCCGAGTTCCAGGCGTGCGAAAAACCAAGGATCGCGTGTCGGCTGCGCACTACGCGGGCCCATGGTGTGCCCGACCCGAAGACAAGTGGCAGGAAACCCATTGCTACGCGCGAGTGCGAGGAGATGGTCCTCGCAGCGTACCTTGCCGACGCCGTACGCCTTGCGCCGATCGTCGTCATCCGGTGCGTGGCGGCGGAAGTCTTCGCGGATCGGTAGCACAAAGCTGCGCCGGTAAACGGCTTGCGAGCTGGTGAACACGTAGTGTTGGATGCGGCCACGGAAAAGCTCGATCAACGGCTGCATGTCTTCGATCTGATAGGCCGTGTGATCGAAGATTGCATCGAAGTCGTCTTGGTACCGGGCCAAGGCCTTGGCTAGCTCTCCTGGAACACGGCGGTCAGCATGAATGCGGCACACGCCGACCGGCAACTCCACGGGGTGGGAATTCACGACCGTGACCTCGTGGCCCGCGGCTGCCAGTTCCCGCACCAGGTCCAAACCGATGTAGCGGTTACCGCCGGTCACCAATACACGCATGCCTTCTCCGTGCTCCGGGATTGCTGTTTCTCACTGCGGCGGTTGGTCGAATGCATCCTGTGGGATGCCGCGCCGAGCGTCGATGGACATGCCACCGTCGACCACGATGGCTTGCCCCGTGACGAAGCTGGACTCATCCGATGCGAGCCACAATGCTGCGTTGGCAATGTCGAGCGGTTCACCCGCACGTGGCAACGGCTGCGAGCGCGCCAATGCCGCGCGGATGGCATCGGGATCGAGCGCACGCTCGAACAACGGGCTGTCGTAGATGAGCGGCGTCACGACGCCGCCCGGCAAGATGCAATTCACCCGAATCGACTGCGGTCCGAGCTCCACTGCCGCAACCCGCGTGAGCTCGACCACGCCGGCCTTGGCTGCGCCATACGCGCCGAGTCCGGGAAAGCCGATGATCGCGGCAATCGATGCGGTGGAAATGATCGAGCCGCCTCCGCGTGCGGCGATGTGTGGAGCGGCGAGCTTGATGCCGCGCCAGACTGCCTTGAGATCCACGTCGACCACGCGGTTCCAGACATCGTCCGGGCAATCCACGATGGAGCCTTCGGCGCCGCCGATGCCAGCGTTGTTGAACATGATGTCGAGGCCGCCATAGCGTGTCACGGCCTGGTCGACGACCGCAGCCAGTGCTTCTGGATCGGTGACGTCGGCGGGTACGAAGGTTGCGCCATTGCCCAGCCGTTGGGCGATGGCGTAGCCGTCGTTTGGCCCGCCCGCAGTGCGTCGCGAATGGTGCATGCGCGCCTGCTGCTCGCCGAGCCGAGCGGCCAACTCCGAATGGCTGGTAGGTGGTAGATCACAGAACACCACCGCAGCACCTTCTTCTACGAAGCGCTCGACGGCGGCGAGACCCATGCCTGATGCGCCACCCGTGATCACCGCCACCTTGCCGTTCAGACGACCGCTCATGCGTCCTCCAGAAATTCGACTAACCGGATACGCCGCTCAACCGATTTCGAGACCTTCTAAGTCGCCCCTCGTGCGCCAATCGGCAAGCAGCGCATTGAAGGCATTCACACCCGGCGCGTAGGCTTCGCCGTTCAATCCGCCGCTGCGCCGCTCCAGATGCCCTTCGTTGTTGTAGTAGCCTGGCGTGCATGCTTCGAAGAACGCCGCGTTGCTGATTGCGAGGCGGCGGATGGTCGCCACCCACGCTGCTTCGGCTTCTTTACTCGGCTGCGAGTGGCGGCCGCGCGATTTGACTTCATTGATGATGTAGGCGATGTGCTGCGCCTGATCGTCGAGCATGGACGTCAGGTTCACCGACAGGCCGTTCTGCGATAGGCCCATGAGGAAACAGTTGGGGAACCCGTGTGCAGAGAACCCGTGGAGCGTTTTCATGCCATCGGCCCAATACTCCGTGAGCGTTTGGCCGTGCTGGCCAATGACTTCGTAGCCCGCGCGTCGCGTGTAGGCCGTGCCCACCTCGAAACCGGTGGCGAAGATGATGCAGTCCACCGGATATTCCACACCGCCGGTCACGATGCCGTT